>NZ_CALRZC010000234.1:0-12727 GCF_943372545.1 Variovorax sp. YR752
GGGGCCGGCGGCATGTCGGCGTACGACATCATGGTTTCGATGGTCGCGCCGAGGGCCTTGGCGTAGAACGCGTACGCCTCTCGCGTCGTCCCGGGAAAACTCAGATATGGCGTAACGGTGGTGGTCATCGCATCTCCTTCGAACGGGGCGCAGCGGTCGTCGAGTCCGACCATGCTGCAGGTACTCCCACGACGAACGGGCAGCAGCCGTTTCGACAAGCCCCTATCGATGGCGCGCGATGTTGCCTGCGGAGGCGGCCAGGCCCTAGCCGGGGTACCAGACTCGACGAGGATCGTCATCGGGCCGACCGTAGGCCCAGGCTGATTCGACCAGACCTGCCATGTCGTACTGCGGCCGCCACCCGAGCAGGAACTTCGCCTTGCTGTTGTCCAGCCACGTCGAGTGGTAGCTGTCACGCAGCGGCACCAGCGGGCAAGCGCGCGTGCGCGCCAGGTACGCGCCCAGACGGACATAGTCGATCGGCTCGTCCATGCCGACATGCATGACCTGATGCCGGGCCCGCGGATGGTCGATCGCGGCGAGGATCGCGCCGACCAGGTCGTCGACGTGCACGACGTTGCGCAACAGGCCTTCGCCCTGCGCGTCGAGCAGCACGGGGACGGCCCCGCGCGCTGCGTGGGCCGCCGCGGCCTCCGCGCCGACCAGGTCGCACCAGCGCGGCGCACCGAAGACGTCCTCACCGAAGCTCAGGTGGAAGCGCAGGTCGTCCTTCTCCAGGATCCACGGTGCGCGCAGGCAGCAGCCGTTCAGCCCGTACTGGATGAAGTACTGCTGCAGCATGACCTCCTCGAGCACCTTCGAGAGCGCATAGCAGCCCGGGTAGGCGCTGTGCGGCTGGCTCTCGACCACCGGCACCGGGTGCGGGTAGTGGAAGTGGCCGATCGCCGCATCACCGCCGATCAGGATGAACTGGCGGAAGCTCGCGCTCGTGCGGCAGCCTTCGAGCAGCCAGAACAGGCCCTTGACGGCGACGTCCATCACGTCCTCCGGCGTCTCCTTGCTGGTGGCCAGGTGCAACACGTGCGTGACGCCGTGCAACGCGTGCTGCACCACCGCCCGGTCCTGGATGGCGCCGTGCACCGACTCGACACGCGGATGCGCCGGCAGCGCACGCTGGTGGCACAGCGCGCGCACGCGCCAGTGCGCCAGCGAGGGCTCGGCCAGCAGCCGCGCGACGAAGGCGCGGCCGACCTTGCCGGTCGCACCGGTGACGAGGATGAGTCTGGGGTCGGAAGCAGTCATGACGGGATCTCCAGCAGCGCTGAAACAAAAGCGGGCCCACGCAACGGTGGGCCCGAAAGATGCCGCTCAGACCCGGAGGGCTGCGTCTGCGGACGGTCGATGCGTGCTCGTGCTGGCATCTGTCGCCGCCGGCGGTGGGCATCATGGAGACATGGGGTTCACGCTCAAAGCGTCACTCGTTGGCGCTGCGCGAGCGCAGCCGGTCGAACAGCACGGCGATGACGATGAAGGTGCCGACGAAGGTGCCTTGCCAGAAGGTGCTGATGCCCAGCAGCGTCAGGCTGTTGCGGATGACTTCGATCAGCGCCGCGCCGACGACGGCGCCGAAGGCCGAGCCGATGCCGCCGGAGAGGTTGGCGCCGCCGATCACCGCCGCGGCGATGACGGTGAGCTCCATGCCCTGCCCGAGCCCCGTCGTGATGGTGCCGAGCCAGCCGACCTCGAGCACGCCGGTCAGCCCGGCGCACAGCGCGCAGAACATGTACACGCCGACCTTCACCCGCTTCACCGGCACGCCGGTCAGCGTGGCGGCGCGCTCGTTGCCGCCGATGGCAAACAGGTAGCGGCCCCAGCGCGACCAGCGAAAGGCCAGGCTGGTGCACACCATCAGCACGAGCATGAAGAGCAGCGGGTTGGGAATGCGGATCGGGTCGACGAAGGGCAGCGCCAGTTCGAGGAAGCCGCCGCCGAGCGCCAGCAGCGCCGGCTGGTCAGGCCCGAAGGAATAGACCATGCGGTTGTCGGACAGCACCATCGCCAGGCTGCGCGCGATCGACAGCATGCCCAGCGTCACCACGAAGGGCGGTACGCCCACGTAGGCGATCATCACGCCGTTGAAGGCGCCCACCGCCAGCGCCGCCGCCAGCCCCAGCGGCACGGCCAGCCAGATCGACATGCCCGAGTTCATCGCCATGCCGGTGACCATGCCGGACAGCACCAGCACCGCACCGACCGAGAGGTCGATGCCGCCGGTGACGATCACCGCCGTCATGCCGATGGCGATGATCGCCACGAAGGCGAAGTTGCGCGCCACGTTGAACAGGTTCTGCTGCGTGGCGAACACGTCGCTGGCCAGCGACAGTCCGGCGAAGGCGAGCAGCGCGGCCAGCGTCACCCAGAAGGTCTGCTGGCCGGCCAGCCAGGCCAGCCGGCTGGCGTGCGAGCGCTCGGCGATGGCGCTGGCCAGCGTGGTGTCGGCGATGCCGGCCTGGGTGCCGGTGGCGTTTGGTGTGTTCATGCGAGGGCAATCGCACCGGTGATCAGGCCGGTGACTTCTTCAGGGGAACTCTGCGCGATCGCCTTGTCGGCGACCTTCTCGCCGCGGCGCAGCACCACGACGCGGTCGGCCACCGAGAACACGTCGGGCATGCGGTGGCTGATCAGCACCACCGCGATGCCGTGCTCGCGCAGCCGGCGGATCAGCGCCAGCACCTCGGCGACCTGGCGCACGCTGATGGCCGCCGTCGGCTCGTCCATCAGCACGATCTTCGGGTCGGACAGCCGCGTGCGGGCGATCGCCACCGCCTGGCGCTGGCCGCCGGACATGCGGCGCACCAGGTCGCGCGGCCGCGTCTCGGACTTCAGTTCGGCGAACAGTTCGCCGGCCCGTTCGAACATCGTGCGGTAGTCGAGCCAGCGCAGCGGCCCGAAGCCGCGCGTCGGCTCGCGACCGAGGAAGACGTTCTCCGCCGCGCTGAGGTTGTCGCACAGCGCGAGGTCCTGGTAGACGATCTCGACGCCCTGCGTGCGCGCGTCGGATGGTTTGTGGAAGTGCACCGGCCGGCCCTGCAGGCTCATCGTGCCGGCGCTGGGCGGGAAGTTGCCGGCGATGATCTTCACCAGCGTCGACTTGCCGGCGCCGTTGTCGCCCATCAGCCCAACCACCTCGCCGGCGTGCAGCGACAGCGACACCTCGTTCAGCGCGTGGATCGCGCCGAAGTGCTTCGACACCTTGTTCAGCTCCAGGATGGCCATGCGCTTCGTGGATTCGTTCGGGAAGGCCGCCGGGGTGCCCGCGGGCACCCCGGACTGCGGCGTCACTTCGCGGGGCACTTGCCCAGGTTGGCTGCCGTGCACTCGTCCAGGCCGGTGTACAGCGGGTCGGCCACCTTCTTGCCGTTGATCAGGTCGATCAGCACCGCCGGCGCGCGCAGGCCCATCTCGAACGGGCGCTGGCCGATCTGCCCATGGCTGCGCCCGGCCTTCAGCGCGTCGAGCTGCGGCGGCAGCGTGTCGCCGGCGATGATCACCAGTTCCTTGGACTTCAGGCGCGGCATCACCTGGTCGGTCACCTGTGCATAGGCCTGCGGGCCGAACTGCGCCCAGCCGCCGATCAGGATGAAGGCATCGAGCTTCGGGTTCTTGGTGAACACGTCGGCCATCTGCTGGTTGGCCAGGTCGATCTGGTCGTTGGTGAACACCGGGCAGCCGGCGATCTCCGTCCAGCCGCCTTCGCCCTTGAGCCGGTCGATGCCCTTCTTGCCGCTGATCGTGTCGCGGAAGCCGGCGGCACGCGCGTTGATGTTGTCGGCCGCCACGTTGCCCAGTTGCAGGCAGACGCTGCCGCCCTTGGGCTTGTGCTGCTTCAGGTGCCCGGCCATCAGCACGCCCATGTCGTAGTTGTTGGTGCCGAGATAGGTCTTGCGCAGCGCGCGGTCGGCCGCGGCGAGGTCGGCATCGATCGTCATGATCGGCATCTTCGGCTTCTTGGCCTTGAGCATGTTGGCCATCGCCGGCGCGTTGGACGGCGAGATCGCGATGCCGGCCACGCCCTTGTTGATCAGGTCCTCGACGATCTGCACCTCGCCCGCCTCGTCGGCACTCGAGGCCGGGCCGGTGTAGAGGCAGGTGTACTCGGAGGTCGGGTTCTGCTTGTTCCACAGCGCGCAGCCGTCGCCCAGCACGGTGAAGAAGGGGTTGTCCAACCCCTTGACCACCACCGCCAGCGTCTTCTTCTGCGCCCAGCCCGGCGTGGCTGCCGCCAGTGCCAGCAACGCAACGCCCGCCATCTTCATCATCCTCGTCTTCATGTCAGTCTCCTCTTCTCACGTGGTTTGGCATGCGGCGAAGTCCTCATGCCTTGGGAAATCTCAGATGCGCTGGCCGCTGCGCGGGTCGAACAGGCTGGTGCGCGCCGCGTCGACCGCCAGCCGCAGCTGCTCGCCCGGTCGCACCGCGGTGTGCGCGTCGATGCGGGCCACCATGTCGACGCTGCCGAGCGCGAAGAAGACCATCGTGTCGGTGCCGGTCGGCTCGACCACGTCGACGCGGCAGTCCAGCACCGCGAGGCCTGCGGCGGATGCCTCGCCGGGGCTCAGCGCGGCCAGGTGCTCCGGCCGCACGCCGAACACCACGTCGCGGCCCAGCCAGTCGGCATAACGCTGCGGCGCCTGCGGCAGCGGCACGTACAGCGCCGGCTCGCCCTGCCGCGGCAGGTGCACGCCGAGCCCGCCGTCCTGCTGCACCAGCGTGGCCGGCACGAAGTTCATCGGCGGCGAACCCATGAAGTCGGCCACGAACATGTTGGCCGGCGACTCGAACACGGTGCGCGGGTCGGCGCATTGCTGCAGCACGCCGTCGCGCATCACGGCGATGCGCGTGGCCAGCGTCATCGCCTCGATCTGGTCGTGCGTCACGTAGACGGCCGAGGTGCCCAGGCGCTGGTGCAGGCGCTTGATCTCGGTGCGCATCTCCAGGCGCAGCTTGGCGTCGAGGTTGGACAGCGGCTCGTCGAAAAGGAAAATCGACGGGTCGCGCACCATCGCCCGGCCCATCGCGACACGCTGCCGCTGTCCGCCGGAGAGCTGGCCCGGCTTGCGCTCGAGCAGCGGCTCGATCTGCAGGATCGTGGCCACCTTGCGCAGCGCTTCCTCGCGTGCCTCGCGCGGCACGCCGCGGGCGCGCATGCCGAAGGTGATGTTGCGCTCGACCGTCATGTTCGGATAGAGCGCGTAGGACTGGAACACCATGGCGATGTCGCGGTCCTTCGGGTGCACCTCGTTGACACGGCGCGCGTCGATGCGGATCTCGCCGCTGCTGGTGTGCTCCAGCCCGGCGATCAGGTTCAGCAGCGTGCTCTTGCCGCAGCCCGACGGACCGACCAGCACCAGGAACTCGCCGTCGCCGACGCGCAGCGACACGTTGCGCACCGCTTCCGCGCGGCCGTAGCTCTTGGACACCTCGATGAGTTCGAGCGAGGCCATGCGGCTCAGCCTTTCACGGCGCCCGCGGTCAGCCCGCGCACGAAGTACTTGCCCGCCAGCAGGAACACCAGCAGGGTGGGCAGCCCGGTGATGATGGCTGCGGCCATCTCCACGTCGTAGCGCTTGGTGGCCTGCGAGGTCTTGACCAGGTTGCCCAGCGCGACGGTGGCCGTCTGGCCGGCGCCGTTGGTCAGCGTCACGGCGAACAGGAAGTCGTTCCAGATCTGCGTGAACTGCCAGATCAGCGTGACCACGATGGTCGGCAGCGACAGCGGCAGCATGATGTGCCAGAAGATGGCGAAGAAGCCCGCGCCGTCGATCGTTGCCGCGCGCACCAGCTCGCGCGGCACGGTGACGTAGAAGTTGCGGAAGAACAGCGTCGTGAAGCCCAGGCCGTAGACGATGTAGGTCAGCGCCAGGCCGGTGCCGGTGCTGGCCAGGCCGAGCGCGCCGAGCAGCTGCGCCAGCGGCAGGATGATCGCCTGGAAGGGGATGAAGCAGCTGAACAGCAGCAGGCCGAACAGCAGGTTCGAGCCCGGGAAGCGCCACGCCGCCAGCGCGTAGCCGTTGATCGCGCCGATCAGTGTGGAGATCAGCACCGCCGGCACCACCACCACCAGCGAGTTGACGAAGTACGGCCGCATGCCGCCGCAGCTGACGCTGATGCAGACCTCGCTCCAGGCATGGCGCCAGGTATCGAGCTGCGCGGCGTGCGGCAGCGCGAAGATCGAGGCCTCGCGCAGTTCCTCGGCCGACTTCAGTGAGGTGGCGATCATCACGTACAGCGGCGCGAGGTAGTACAGCGCGAACAGCGTCAGCACCGCGTAGAGCATCACGCGGCCGATGCGCAGCCGCCGCTGCCCGGCGACGGCCGGCGCCCAGCGGCCCTCGCGCAGTTCGAGTGCGGCCTCAGCCATGGGCGCTCCTGGCCGGGCGCAGCTCGGAATAGAGGTAGGGCACGATGATCGCCATCACCGTGCACAGCATCATCATCGCGGTGGCCGAGCCGACCGCGATGTTGTTGCGCTGGAAGCTCATCGAGTACATGAAGATCGCCGGCAGGTCGGTGGCGTAGCCGGGGCCGCCGTTGGTCATCGCGACGACGAGGTCGAAGCTCTTCACGGCCAGGTGGGTCAGCACGATCACAGCGGAGAAGAAGGCCGGGCGGATCGACGGCAACACGATGCCCCAGTAGATCTGCAGCGTGCTGGCGCCGTCCATGAAGGCGGCCTTGACCACGTCCTGGTCCATGCCGCGCAGCGCGGCGAGGAAGATTGCCAGCACGAGCCCCGAGCTCTGCCACACGCCGGCGATGACGATGGTGTAGATGGCCAGGTCCGGGTCGACGATCCAGCCGAAGCGGAAGCTCTCCCAGCCGAGCTGGTGCATGCCGCGCTCCAGCCCGATGCCGGGGTTGAGCAGCCACTTCCATACCGTGCCGGTGACGATGAAGCTCAGCGCCATCGGGTACAGGTAGATCGTGCGCAGCAGGCCTTCGGCACGGATGCGCTGGTCGAGCAGGATGGCCAGCATCAGCCCGGTGGCCAGGCCGAGCCCGACGAACAGGCTGCCGAAGATCAGCAGGTTGACGATGGAGACGTTCCAGCGCTCCATCTCCCACAGCCGCGTGTAGGCGTCGAAGCCGATCAGTTCGTACACCGGCATCATTCGCGAGCCGGTGAAGGACATGTAGGCCGTCCAGGCGATGAAGCCGTAGACGAACACCAGCGTGGCCGCGGCCGTCGGCGCCAGGATCAGCGCCGACAGGTGCCGGGCTAGGGCCTGTCGGATCACTCGCGCGCCTGCTTGATGGACTTGGCGAGCAGCTGCACCGCCTCGTCCGACGAGATCGAGGAGTTGAAGTGCTTGGTCGCCACGTCGGTCATCGCGCCGCGCACCGCGCTGGCCACCGCCATGTCGTGGATCGCCGAGGGGTTGAAGCCGCCGCCCTTGATCGACTTGTCCATCTGGTCGCGCGCGGCCAGCGCGCAGGAGTCGAACTTGTCGAGCTTCATGTCGTTGCGCACCGGGATCGAGCCCTTGGCCAGGTTGAAGTTCTCCTGGAAGCGCGGCTCCATCATCAGCTTGCCGAACAGCTTCTGGCCGGCCAGCACGTCGGGGTTCTTGGCCTTGAACATCGCGAAGCTGTCGACGATGAACAGGAAGCTGGCGTTGCCGTAGCCGGGCGGGTTGGCGCAGACGTAGTCCTTGCCCGGCTGCTTGCCGGCGGCGCTCATGTCGCCCTTGACCCAGTCGCCCATCAGCTGGAAGCCGGCCTGGCCGGTGATGATCATGTTGGTCGCGACGTTCCAGTCGCGGCCGGAGAAGTTGGCGTCGACGTAGCCGCGCAGCTTGCGCATGCGGTCGAACACCTGCTTCATCGTCGGGCCGGTCAGCGCGGCGTTGTCGAGTTCGACCAGCGCCTTGCGGTGGAACGCCGGCCCGCCGACGCTGGCCACGACGATCTCGAACAGCGAGGCGTCCTGCCAGGCCTGGCCGCCATGGGCCAGCGGCGTGATGCCGGCGGCCTTGAGCTTGTCGGCCGCGGCGTCGAACTCCTCCCACGTCGCCGGCATCTTGATGCCGACCTTGGTCAGCACCGCCGGGTTGGCGTACATCCAGTCGAGGCGGTGGATGTTCACCGGCGCGGCCACCCACTGGCCCTTGTACTTCATGGTGTCGGAGACCAGCTTCGGCAGCGCCTGTTCCCAGCGGCCGGCGGCGGCGACGTCGTCGATCGGCTGCAGCACGCCGAGCGCGCCCCACTCCTGGATCAGCGGCCCCTTGAGCTGCACCGACGAGGGCGCGTCGCCACCCATTACTCGCGTGCGCAGCTTGGCCAGCGCGTCCTCGCTGTTGCCGCCACCCACCGGCGTGTCGATCCACTTGCCGCCCTGGGCCTCGAGGTCGTCCTTGAGCGACTTCATGCCCTTGGCCTGCCCGCCCGAGGTCATGAAGTGAAGCACTTCCACGGTGGGCGGCCCGGCCACGGCGGGAATGGCGCTCAGCGCCCCGGTGGCCAGCGCCAGGCAGGCGATGCTGCGTCGGATAGTGAACACGGCGTGTCTCCTGTTCGTTGTGTCGCGGCGCGATGCTGGCAGCGGCTGCGGAAACCGTGCGGGCGCGGACGTAACGCTGATCGAGTGCCAGTGCGTGGTGCTACGCAGCGATACAAATGTCGCGGCGCAGCATGGTGTTCGCGTACCGGTGGGTGCGGCAAAGGCGCGTGCGGAACGAGCAGAACCAGTGGTGGACTTCGCGGCAGGCGCTGCCCGCTGGGGGCGATTTGGGCGGCGACGAGAAGCGCAGCGTCAGGGGGCAGCGCGCGTTAGCGCGCTTCGTGAACTGACTGGCCGCCGCTTGTCTGAATGGAGTGAGCGCAGCGAACGAAGTGAGTTGGGCGGCCCGCCCCCTGGCGTGAGCATCGCAGTGCAGTCGGCCTGCAAGGCCGACCGCCGCCGCATGAGCCCACAGCGGGCAGCGCCTGCCGCGATGCTCAGAGGAGGCATGAACGCAAGCGCACATCAACCCTCGCGCGGCAGCTCCAGCGTGGCGAGCAAACCACCTTCGGCGCGATTGCACAGCTCGACGCGGCCGCGATGGGCGTCGGCCACGGTCTTGACGATCGCCAGCCCGAGGCCCATGCCGCCGGTGCTGCGCTGGCGCGACGACTCGATGCGGTAGAACGGCAGCAGCACCTTGTCGAGCTCCTCGGCAGGGATGCCGGGGCCGCGGTCGAGCACGCCGATGCGCACGTGCTGTGCGTCGGCGTCGAGCTGCACGTCGGCGCGGAAGCCGTATTTCAGCGCGTTGTCGATCAGGTTGTTGACGGCCCGGCGCAGCGCGTTCGGCCGGCACTGCAGGCGCACCCGGCGCTCGCTGTCGAAGCTCAGCTGCTGGCCGGCGGCGGCGAACAGCGTGGGCACGCTGCGAAAGCGCAGCGGCGGCGGCTCGAGGAAGCCGACCGGTTGCCCGACGTCGGCATAGTCGTCGCACACCGCCTGCAGCAGCGCGCTGAGGTCGACCAGCTTGCGCGGCTCCTCGCGCACGTCGTCGCCGAGGAAGGTCATCGCCTCGGTCAGCAGCGCATCCATCTCGTCGAGGTCGCGCAGCATCAGGCGCTGCAGCTCGGTGTCGTGGCGCACGAACTCGACGCGCAGCCGCAGGCGCGTGGCGGGCGTGCGCAGGTCATGGGAGACGGCGGCCAGCATGCGCTTCTGGTCGCCCAGCAGGTCGGCGATGCGCTCGCGCTGTCGGTTGAAAGCCCGGGCCATCACGCGAGCCTCCAGCGGGCCGCGCTCCGGCAGCGGCGCGCCCTGCGCTTCGACGCCATGCTGCTCGATCACCGCGGCCAGTTCGCGGATCGGCTCGACCAGGCGCGCCACGGCCCAGTCGGCCAGCACGAGGACGGCTGCCACGCCGAGCACGAGCGACAGGCCGGCACCGAGGCTGCGCTGCAGCGGCCCGGCCAGCCAGTCGATCAACAGCAGCAGCAGCGCGAGTGCGGCCGCGATGCACCACAACAGCCGCGCCCGCAGGCTGCGGGGCACCCCGTGCGCGACGGCCTCGGGCCAGCGCGGCATGTTGGTCTCAGTGGGCCAGCGCGTCGGCCAGTGCGTCCGCCGGGCGACGGGCCACCTCGGCGCAGAACTGGTAGCCCTCGCCGCGGATGGTCTTGATCAGGGTCGGCTCCTTGCGGGTGTCTTCCAGTTTGCGGCGCAGGCGCGAGACCAGGATGTCGATGCTGCGATCGAAGGGCGAGCAGTCCTGGCCACGCACCGTGTCGGCCAGGCGGTCGCGGCTGAGCGCGCAGCGCGGGTGGCTGAGGAAGGCGAGCAGCAGCGAGAACTCGCGCGCCGACAGCGTGACCAGCGCGCCGTCGGGCGACTGCAGTTCGCGCGCCCCGGCGTCCAGCTGCCAGCCCACGAAGCTGTAGACGAAGCGTGTCTCCTGCGGCGGCTCGATCGGGCGCGCCCGCGAGCGGCGCAGGATGGTGCGGATACGGGCCACCAGCTCGCGCGGGTTGAAGGGCTTGACCATGTAGTCGTCGGCGCCCAGTTCGAGCCCGACGATGCGATCCGACTCCTCACGCAGCGCGGTCAGCAGGATGATCGGCATCTCGCTGCGGGTGCGCAGTTCGCGGCACAGCGCGAAGCCGTCCTGGCCGGGCATCAGCACGTCGAGCACGACCAGGTCGACATGCCATTCGTTGAGCGCGGTGGCCATCTCGCGCCCGCTGCCGGCGACGGTGACCAGGAAGCCATAGTCCTGCAGCAGGGTCTTGGTGAGGCGGCGGATCTCGACGTCGTCGTCGACGATCAGGATGCGAGGGATTCGGTCCATGCCTGCCTCCGCACGGTGTCGGTCGAGGTGTCGGTCGAGGTGAGGGGCGACCCGCGGCTAGCCCACGGTTTCCCAGCGTTCGCTGCGCTCGGAGCGCCACAGTGCGTCGATCACGCGCAGCTGCGCGATCGCGTCGTCCAGGCCCCAGCCGGGCCCGGCCTCGCCGCGCACCAGGCGCGAGAAGGCTTCGGCCTCGAGCTGGTACTGGTCGGCCGCGGGCAGCGTCTCGATGTGGATGCTGCTGCCGTCGAGCGCGCCACCCTCGTCGATCGCGACGGACATCGCGCCCCCGCGCGGCGCATTGAACGGGATGCGCAGCTCGAGGCGGCCGGTGGTGCCGACCACCTGCACACGCTGGAAGGGGCAACTCTGCGTCGAGACGGTGAAGCCGAGCTGCCTGCCGTCGCCGAAATCGAGCAGGGCGCTGGTCGTGCGGTCGGTGCCGAGCGCCGGGTCACGGTCGACCAAGGCGACCACGCGCCGCGGCTCGGCCTCGAACAGGTAGCGCCCGCTGAGGATGGCGTAGCAGCCGACGTCGTACTGCGCGCCGCCGCCGATGGACGGCTGGTTGCGGATGTTCGCCGGGTCGTCATTGAAGTAGGAGAAGAACACCTGCACCGCACGCGGCGTGCCGATGCGCCCGCTGCGCAGCAGCTCGCGCATACGCTGCCACTGCGGGTGGTGGCGCACCATGAACGCCTCTTCGATGTGCACCTGCCGCGCCGCCTCGCGCAGCGAGGCCGCCTCTTCCACGCTGAGGGCGATCGGCTTCTCGCACAGCACATGCTTGCCCGCGGCGGCGGCCTGCAGCGTCAGCGGTACATGCAGGTGGTTGGGCAGCGGGTTGTAGACCGCCTCGATCTCCGGGTCGGCGAGCAGTTCCTCGTACGAGCCGTAGGCTCGCGGGATGCCCAGGTCGCGCGCGGCCGCCCGCGCCGCGGGCAGCGAGCGCGAGGCGATGGCTCTCAACTCGATCAGGGGACTGGCCCGCATGGCGGGCAGCACCTGGTCGATGCCGATGCGGGCGGTACTCAGCACGCCCCACACCACCTTCTTCATCACCGACTCCTTCGCGTGACCGTGCCAGCGCGTGAGCTCCCGGCCCATGCATTCCACTCAATGAGGTACGCACCTCAGGAATATGCTAGCACGGTCGCTGCGCTTTTCGCAAAGCGTGAGGGGCGCCACCCATCGGGCGGCGGTCTTGTCGTTGGGCGTCGAATCGGGCCGCCGGGCACCGGCTCAGCCGCCGACCCAGCGCTGCTCGGAGGCCTTCAGGTGGGAGCGCATCGCGGCCTCGGCAGCGAGCGGGTCGCGCGCCTCGAGCGCGTGCAGGATCGCCTCGTGCTCCTTGAGCGCGGCGTTCCAGGTGCGCATGTTCTCGTAGCGGGAGCGCAGCTTGGTCGAGATCGGGCTGTGGCGATCGTCGAACAGTTCCACCACCATGCGCTGCATCACCGAGTTGCCGCACATGTCGGCGATCGTCAGGTGGAACTGGCGATCGTGTTCCAGCGGCGAACGGCGCCGCGCGATCTCCTGGCGCATGCCGTCGACGCAGGCGCGCAGCTGCGCCAGCGACTCGGGCGTGACGTGCGCGCAGGCCATCACCACCACCGAGCCCTCGAGCGCGCCGCGGGCCTGCATCAGTTCGGTCGGGCTCTCGCCGAGCGCCGCCGTCGTGCGCGCGGTGCGCTCGGGCGGGGTGTTGACGTAGACGCCGGAGCCACTGCGGATCTCGACCGAACCCTCGACGTCCAGCGCGATCAGCGCCTCGCGAAGCGAAGGCCGTGACACGCCCAGCTGCTGCGCGAGGTCACGTTCGGGGGGCAGTCGATCGCCTGCACCGAAGCCGCCACGATGGATCAGCTCGCGGATCTGGTCGGCGATCTGCTGGTAGAGGCGGCGCGATTCGACCTGCT
>NZ_CALRZC010000235.1:0-12566 GCF_943372545.1 Variovorax sp. YR752
ACCGCAGGTACTTGATGGAGCGGTCGGTCCAGTCGTCGGTGCAGTAGTAGTCCTTGGGCAGCTCGTCGATATCGGCGACGTCGTTGCCTTCGATGAGCTGGCCCGGCGAGAAGAAGTGCGTCTCGGCGCCGAGAAAGCCATAGAAGTGATCGAAGCCGCGCTGCAGCGGCCACGCCGTGCGCGATGCCGCGGCGCTCACGTGGTAGTCCGCCGTGTTGTGCCACTTGCCGACCGCGTAGGTGGCGTAGCCCGCCTCGCGCAGCAGCTCGGGCAGCGTCGGCGCGTCGAGGCTGATCTCGCCAGCCTGGTAGCCCGGATAGCCGGGGTTGTTGTGGGTGAGCCAGCCGCAGCCGACCGAATGCGGGTTCTTGCCCGTCATCATGGCCGCGCGCGCTGGCGTGCACATCGGCACCGTGGTGTAGCCGGTGAAGCGCAGGCCATGCGCGGCCAGGGCGTCGATGTGCGGTGTCTGGATCTCGCTGCCGAAGCAGCCGAAGTCCGAGAAGCCGAGGTCGTCCAGCAGGATGACCACCACGTTGGGCGCACCGGCGGGCGCCTTCTGCTCCGGCCGCCACCAAGGCTTGGAGGTGCCTAGGGTCTTGCCGATGGTGGCGCCGTGGTCGCGGCCGGGGTCGGCGCTGCGCAGCAGGTCGTCCGCGTTGTGAGCTTGTTTCAAGAGTGCTTCTCCAGGATGAGGGCGGCCGCCTTCTCGCCGATGGCGATCGACGCGGCATTGGTGTTCGACGACGGCATCGTCGGCATGATCGAAGAGTCGACGACGCGCAGGCCCTGCACGCCGCGCACGCGCAGGCTGGCATCGACCACAGCCATCGGGTCGTTGCCCATCTTGCAGGTGCCGATCGGGTGCCACGAGGTCTGGCCGCAGCCGCGGATGTAGCTCAGCAGTTCGTCGTCCGACTCGATGTCCAGGCCGGGGCGCGTCTCGCGCTTCACGTAGACCGCGAGCGCGGGCTGGCGGGCCACGCGGCGCGCCAGCCGCAATGCGCTCAGCATGGCGTCGACGTCGGCGGGGTCGCTCAGGTAGCGCGGGTCCATCGCCGGGTCGTCGGTGGCCGAGCGCGTGACGGCATGCACCTCGCCGCGCGACTGCGGACGCAACTGGAACAGGCCGATGCCGAAGCCCGGGAACGGATCGGTGCCCGCCCCCTTGCTGCGCGAGTAGCGGTCCTTGCCCGTGATGTGGTGCATCTGGATCTTCACCGTCGGGCGCTCGTCGCGTGCATCGGCGCGGGCCAGTGCGTGCGCCGTGGCCGAGGGCGTGGCCATCATGCCGCGCCCGGTCAGCAGGTAGCGCGCGCCCATCAGGCCCTGGCGCAGCGGGCTGCTCACCACCTCGTTCAGCGTGACGCGCTGGCTGCATTCGAAGGTGATGCGCGCCTGCACGTGATCGATGAGGTTCTCGCCCACGCCCGGTGCGTGGTGCGCCACGTCGATGCCCAGCGCCTGCAGCCGGTCGCCATCACCGATGCCCGAGAGTTCGAGCAGCTGCGGCGACTTGATCGGCCCGGCGCTGAGGATCACTTCGGCCCGTGCGCGCGCCCGGCGCTTCACGCCGCCGTGCAGGTAGTCGATGCCCACGGCGCGGCGGTTCTCGAGCACCACGCCCAGCGCGACCGCGTCGGTGCGCAGGTCGAGCGATGCGGGCCGGCTGTCGCCGAGGTAGCCGCGCGCCGTGCCGCAGCGGCGCCCGTTCGCGGTGTTCAGCTGCAGGTAGGAAACGCCTTCGTACTGGCCGCCGTTGTAGTCCGGCGTGGCGGGAATGCCCGCCTCCACGCAGGCTTTCACGAACGCGCTGCCCAGCGGCTGCGGATCGCCCGCCAGGCTGGTCACGCCGATGGGGCCGGTGCGTCCGCGCTGGCTCTCTTCGCCGCCCGCATAGGACTCCATGCGCTTGAAGTACGGCAGCAGGTCGGCGTAGCCCCAACCCGGGTTGCCGAGGTCGCGCCAGTGGTCGAACTCGCGCGGTTCGCCGCGCACGTAGATCATGCCGTTGACGGAGCTGGAGCCGCCGGGCAACTTGCCGCGCGGCCAGTAGATGCGCTGGTTGCCCAAGCCCGCCTGCGGTGCGGTCTGGAACGGCCACACGTAGTCCGGATTGGTCAGCAGCTTCGCAATGCCCAGCGGCGTGCGCACCCAGAAGTCGTTCTGCCGCGGCTGCCCCGCTTCGAGCAGGAGCACGCTTGTCTGCGGGCGCTGCGCCAGGCGGTGCGCCAGTGCCGCACCGGACGAGCCCGCGCCCACGACGATGTAGTCGAAGTCTTCGGTCTGCATGGTCTCGTCCTTCATGACGCGGGTGCCTGCAGCCAGGCCCGCAGCGCGCGTGCCCCGTCGCCCATGCGGGAGAACTGGAGGTCGGGCATTTCCGTCTGCACGCCGCCCGCAGCCAGGCGCGAGGGCAAGGGCTCGACCTGCAGCTCGGCGAAGCACGGACCCGGCTGGCCCTTCAGGCGCGCAAAGCCGGTGACCCACTCAGCGGCATTGTCGAAACGCTCGGCCTGCGCATAGCCGGCCGCACGCGCATGCGCGGCCAGGTCGCAGCCTTCGACGGGCGCCTTCAGGTTGGCCAGCCCGGTGAACTGCGTGCCGTTGCGCAGCACCACGTGCAGCAGGTTGCGTGGACGCTGGCTTGCCACGCTCACCAGGCCGCCGAGTTCCAGCAGCAGGCTCGCATCGCCATCGACCACGATCACCTGGCGGTCGGGCCGCGCCAGTGCCAGGCCCAGCCCCAGGCAGGCGGCACCGCCCATCAGCGGCACGGAGTCGACACGCCCGTGGCGCACCTCGAGCGCATCGAGCAGGAACATCGCGCCCATCGTGGAGACGATGACGGCGTCTTCGCGGCCCTGTGCGATGACGCGGCAGGCTTCGATCATTTGCATGGTCATGTGTGTCTCCTCAATGCCAGGCCATGGGGGCACCGACGATCAGCACGACCGGGCCACCCCGCGCCTCGGCCTCTTCAAACGCGGCGTCCATGCAGCGCAGGTCGTCTTCGCTGTCGAGCCGGTGAAAGGGAATGTCGAGCGTCTGCAGCATCGACTCGAGCAGGCGGACCATGGTGCGGCGCGACTGCGTGCTGGGCTTGTCGAAGTTGTCGAACTCGCGGCCGAACTGGCCGACCATGAGCACCAGCGGAATCTGCGCGTCGAGACCCACGGCGCGCAGCGTGTTGATGCAGTTGTAGAAGCCCTGGTTCTGCATCACCACGAGGGCGCGAGCACCCCCTATGTACAATCCCGCCGCCAGTGTCAGGCACTGGTTTTCGTTGCAGCAATTGGCGAGATCGATGCCGGCCTCGGGCGCCTCCAGGCGCGAATGAAGCGAGAGCTGGACCCAGTCGGGGACCGTGACCACATGCCGCACGGCGCAGCGCTGCAGGGCGGCCACGGCGGCACTTGCGGGGATCGGATGGGAGACAGAAGCGTGCATGTTGTATCTCTGGTGTTCGGGTGCCGTGTAGTGTGGGAACACACGCCTTTTCCGTCTGTCGTGTACCCGACGTCCGCGGCTCGGGTTTACGCGCAATGAAGACGCGCGCCGAACCGCTCATGCAGGCCCTGACCGCCGTGCCGTGGCTGCAGGCCAGCGGAAACGCGGTGGTCGAACGCCTGGCCGACGCCTCGCACCTGCAGTACCTCGTCGACGGACAGACGGTGGCCACGCGCGGCACGCAAACGTCTCACCTGGTCGTCATCGCGAGCGGCACGCTCGAACTCAGCATGACGAACGCACAGGGCAAGCGACACACCACGAGCCCGCTCGGCAAGGGCCAGGTGTTCGGGTTGATTCCACTGCTCGATGGATCGACGCTCATCCACGACGTGTGTGCGCGCGGCGCGAGCAGCATCGTGGTCGTGCCGCGCGATGCCATCCTGTCGACGATGGAAGCACAGCCGACGCTGGCGATGCAGATGCTCCTGCTGCTGTGCCAGCGGGCGCGACACAACTACGAGGTGCTGGCGGGGTTGTCGCTGTTGCCGCTGCACGTGCGTGTCGTGCGACTTCTGCTGGACCTGTCGTCCAGCCATTCGAGCCTGCGCATCCATCTGACCCAGGCCGCGCTCGCGGACATGCTGGGCGCGTCGCGGCAGAGCGTCAATCTCGAGTTGAAGAAGCTGGAGCGCAGCGGGGCGATTGCGATTTCGCGCGGGGATATCGAGATTCTCGATTCCGGTCAGCTGCTGACGATTGCAGGGACCTAGCGCCCCGAGCTCAGAACGGCGGCGGGGGCGCGCCGGAGCAGCAGAAAAAAGAAAAGCCGCTATTCCTGAAAATAGCGGCCTATCTAGTAGCCAAGAAAGGCTTGGTAGGACGTACTGGATTCGAACCAGTGACCAACGGATTAAAAGTCCGCTGCTCTACCAACTGAGCTAACGTCCCGGAACCATTTTTCTTGCTTCTTGCCGACGTTGAATCCGGCAAAGCCTTGGATTATAGCGTGCTGTTTCTCGCAATTTCGTCGAGAACCCACCCTGCCGCACATTGACCGAAGGTGGCGGTCACGCTGACCACCGATCCGTAGCCGTGGCAGTTGAGCGAACCGTCGCCCGAATCGATCTGGCAGGACGCATCGGGCGGTGCCACGCTCTCGCGGCTGAACACGCAGGTGACGCCGATCTTGCGACCTTCGCGCGGCGCACCGTGCAGCTTGCGCAGCCGCTGGCGCAGCTGGGCCAGCAGCGGGTCGTGCGTGACGAGCGACAGGTCGTCGATGTCGACCTTGTGCGCCTGCCGCTTGCCGCCTGCCGCACCGACCGTGATGAACGCGGTGCTGCGCGACACCGTGCGCGCCCATGCAGCCATGGCGAGCTTGGCCTTCACCTGGTCGCACGCATCGATGACGGCGTGGACCGGCCCGTGGGCGGCTTGCGCGGTCTCGAGCAGCGAAGCCCAGTTGTCGGGCTCGACGAACTCGTCGATGGCGAGCACCTGGCACTCGGGGTTGATCTGCGCGATGCGCTCGCGCATGGCTTCGACCTTGGCCTGCCCCACCGTCGAGTCGAGCGCGTGGATCTGGCGATTGATGTTCGACTCCGACACGTGGTCGAGGTCGATGAGCGTCAGGCGCCCCACTCCGCTGCGCGCCAGCGCCTCGACCGCCCACGAACCCACACCGCCGATGCCGACGACGAGCACATGGGCATGGCGGATGCGCGCGGCACCGGCCACGCCGTACAGGCGCTCGAGGCCGCCGAAGCGGCGCGCAAAGTCAGGCGCCGCGGTGTCGGTGAGGACATCCGCGGCGGCCATGGGGAGGGACGAGGCTTCGGGCGAAGCGCTCAAGCGGAAAGCTCCGCTGAACCAGTCATTGCATCAACGCAGGCGCGACAGACGCTCGCGGCCGGCCTGTGCGGCTTCCGACTGCGGGTAGGCCTTGGTCAGGTCTTCCAGCGTGCGGCGTGCGGCGCGCGTGTCCTTCAGTTCGATCTGGCAGTTCGCGATCGACAGCACGGCTTCGGGCGCCTTGGCATGGTCAGGCGCGAGCGAGAGCATCGAGCGGAAATTGGCGATGGCTTCGTTGTAGTTGCGCGTGGCGTACTGCGCATTGCCGAGCCAGAACAGCGCGGACGCGTTGTAGCCGCTTTGCGGGTAGCGCTTCACGAACTCGGCGAAGGCGGTTTGCGCTTGTGCGAATTGGCCCGAGCGGAAGATGCCCAGGGCAGCTTCGAAATCGGCCTTTTCCTTCGGGTCGGCGTTGAACTCGCGGCCGTCGATCGAGACCTTCGACGGCTCGTTCTGCTTGAGCTTGTCGTCGATGGTGCTCTGGCGCGACTGCATTTCGCTCAGCGTGCGCGTGAGCTGCTCGTTCTGGCCGGTCATGCGCGCCAGTTCGCCGCGCATCTGCTCGATCTGGCTTTGCAGGTCGAGCAGGCTGCGACGCAGCTGGCCGTTTTCGTCGGCCAGGCGCTGGTCGGTCTGCTGGCGCATGGCTTCGACGCGCTGGCGCAGGTCGAGGATGGCCTTGCGGGCCTCGTCGTCCTCGAACAGCGCAGCCTGCGAGCCGGCCGACGCGCAGAGCAAGGCGGCGGCGAGGGCCGCGCCTCGCCACAGGGCACGTGGTTGCATCACCGGGTGTAGCGAATTTCAGCGCGGCGGTTCTGCGCCCACACTTCTTCACCCGCGCCTTGGGCTGCGGGCTTTTCCTTGCCGAAGCTCACGGCTTCGATCTGGCTGTCGCTCACGCCCAGCAGCGTGAGCGCACGGCGCACGGCTTCGGAACGCTTCTGGCCGAGGGCCAGGTTGTACTCACGGCCGCCGCGCTCGTCGGTGTGGCCTTCGATCGAGATGCGACGTTGCGTGGCGCCCTTGAGGAAGCGCGCGTGGCCGTCGATCACCGACTGGAACTCGGGCTTGACCGTGTAGCTGTCGTAGTCGAAGTACACGATGCGCTCGACGCCGACCGGACCTTGCGCCGTGTTGGCGTTGGGGTCGATGGTCACGGGCGCCACGGCAGCCGCGCCGCCTTGCTGGCCGCCGGCCGTGCCGCTGCGGTCGGTGACCGGCGTTTCGTTGAGCTTGGTGCCCGACGAGCAACCGGCGATGAGCGCCACGATGGCGAGCGAATAGATGGTGCGTTTCAACATGTTTGCGAACTCCTCAAGTAAATTTATCTGGTCAATGCTTATTGCTTTTGAAACGGACCCCAGTCCGGTTCGCGGATGTCTCCCGCCTGGCCCGCAAGGCGGGCCTTGATTTTTCCGTCCAGCGTGGTCGTCATGAGCGCCTCGCGACCTTGCAGGTGCGTGGCATAGACGATCAGCTTGCTGTTGGGCGCGAAGCTCGGGCTCTCGTCGGCCGTGGTGTCGGTGATCGCGGCGACATTGCCGGTGGCCAACTCCATCACGTGGAGTTTGAACGCACCGCCGACCCGCGAGATGTAGGCCAACCACCGGCCATCGCCGCTGACGGATGGAGAAATGTTGTAGGAGCCGCTGAAGGTGACCCGCGTCGGGTTGCCGCCGCCGGCGCCCATCTTGTAGATCTGGGGCGCACCGCCGCGGTCGCTCACGAAGTAGATCGTGCTGCCGTCGGCCGAGTACACCGGCTCGGTGTCGATGCTCGAGCTTTGCGTGAGGCGGCGCGGCTCGCCGCCGCTGGCCGGAATGGTGAACAGCTGCGAGCCGCCGTCGCGGCTGAGCGTGACCGCCAGCGAGCCGCCGTCGGGTGCCCAGGCCGGGGCGCTGTTGGAGCCCTTGAAGTTGGCGAGCAGCCGGCGCTGGCCGCTGGCCACGTTGTGCACGTAGACCACGGGCTTGCGCGACTCGAAGGACACGTACGCCAGTTGCTGGCCGTTGGACGACCAGCAGGGCGAGATGATGGGCTCGGGGCTGGCCAGCGCGGCCTGCGCGTTCTCGCCGTCGGCGTCGGCCACCCACAGCGAGTAACGGCTGCCGCCCTTGGTGACGTAGGCGATGCGGGTCGAGAAGATGCCCTTGTCGCCGGTCAGCTTTTCATACACGTAGTCGGCGATGCGGTGCGCCGCCAGGCGCAGGTCGCCCTGCGGCACGGTGTAGCTCTGGCCGCCGAGGTCGCGGTCTTTGACCACGTCCCACAGGCGGAAGCGCACGTCGTAGCGGCCATCGCCCAGCCGACTGACGCTGCCCACTACGAGCGAATCGGCGGTGCGCTGGCGCCACAGGGCGAGGTCGGGTCGCGAGGACTCGTCGAGCGCCTGGCCCGAGGCATCGACGCCGCGGAACTGGCCGCTGCGTTCGAGGTCGGCCTGGACGATGTCGGAAATCTTCTGGGGCGAGGCATCCTGCCCCCGGAAGGGCACGAGCGCGATCGGCAACTGCGTCAGCCCCACGCCCGACACCTCGACCCGGAACTGGGCCATGGCGGGAAGCATGGGAGAAGCAGCAAGGGCCGCGATGAGGCTGCGGCGCGCAATCAACGATGAAGAAGGAGTTGGGGAAAGATCTGGCAACGGCTTGTTCATGCGGTTCGGAGAGGTTTCCGGGTAAAAAGTTTCTCCCCGGCGTTTCACGGGCCACATGTTACACACTGGGTTGAACCCGCCGTCACAAAACGTTTATCCGGCGAAATGGTCCTACAGGGGCCCCCCAAAAGGCCGTCAGGGCCGCCCCGTAAAATCCGCCGCCATATGCAAGCATCCCCCGGCAGCGAGAGCGCCCGCCCTCCCCTCATGCGCCGGCTGGCGCGACTCATGACCTGGTTCGGCAGCTCGCGCCAATGGTGGGCCGTGGGGCTGATCGGCGCCCTGCTGGCCGCGCTCACCGAGCCGCTCATGGCCGCCCTGCTCAAGCCGCTGCTCGACCGAGGCTTCACGCGCGGCGAGATGCCGCTGTGGTTCATTCCGGCCGCGGTGCTGCTGCTGTTCGCGGTGCGCGGCATCGCCCAATTCATTTCGCAGTACGCGCTCTCGCGCATCGCCAACGAAGGCATGCAGAAGCTGCGCCGCGTGCTGTTCGAACGGCTGCTCGGCGCCGAGCTCGCGCTGTTTGCGCGGCAGTCGGCCAGCGCGCTGTCGAACACGGTGGTGTACGAGGTGCAGACCGGCGCCATGCTGTTGGTGCAGGCGCTGCTTGGCCTCTCGCGCGACGGCTTCACGCTGATCGCGTTGCTCGGCTACCTGGTCTACCTGAACTGGAAGCTCACGCTCATCGTCGCCTTCCTGGTGCCCAGCATCTCCTGGATCATGAAGGTGTTCTCCAAGCGCCTGTACAAGCTCACGCAGCAAGGCCAGCAGGCCACCGACGAGCTGGCCTACGTGGTCGAGGAAAACGTGCTGGCCCACCGCGTGGTGCGGCTGCACGGCGCCGAGCACGCACAGGAGCGCCGCTTCGAGCAACTGAGCCAGCGCTTGAACCGCCTGGCCGTCAAGTCCACCATCGCCCAGGCTGCCACCACGCCGCTGACGCAGATGATGGCCGCGCTGGCGCTGTCGATCGTGGTGATGATCGCGCTCTGGCAAAGCGGCGAGCAGGGCTTCACGGTGGGCGGCTTCGTCGCCTACATCACGGCCATGCTGATGCTGATCGCGCCGATCCGCCGCCTCGCCGAGGTGGCCGGGCCTATCACGCGTGGCCTGGCTGCGCTCGAGCGCGGGCTGATCCTCGTCGACGAAGTGGCGCCGGAATCGCAGGGTGACTACCGCGTCGAGCACGCGCAAGGCCACATCGAACTGCGCAACGTGCAGGTCAGCTATCGCGGCGACGACGAACAGCGCGCCCTCGACGGCGTGAACCTCGTCATCGAGCCGGGCCAGGTGGTGGCCTTCGTCGGCCCGTCGGGCTCGGGCAAGACCACGCTGGTCAACCTGCTGCCGCGCTTCGTGCAGCCCAGCGGCGGCCAGGTGCTGCTCGACGGTCACGACACCAGCGAGTGGCAGCTCAAGAGCCTGCGCGCCCAGTTCGCGATGGTGAGCCAGGACGTGGTGATGCTCAACGACACGCTCGCCGCCAATGTGGCGCTCGGCGGTGACATCGACATCGCGCGCGTGCAGTCCTGCCTCGAGGCGGCCAACCTGAGTGCGCATGTCGCGACGCTGCCGCAAGGCATCGAGACCGTGCTGGGCCACAACGCCACGCAGCTGTCGGGCGGCCAGCGCCAGCGGCTGGCGATTGCCCGCGCGCTCTACAAAAACGCGCCCGTGCTGCTGCTCGACGAAGCCACGTCGGCACTCGACACCGAATCGGAACGGCTGGTGCAGGACGCCCTGCAACGCCTGATGCAGGGCCGCACCACGCTGATCGTGGCGCACCGCCTGTCGACCATCCAGCACGCCGACCGCATCATCGTGATGGAGCAAGGCCGCATCGCCGAGCAAGGCAGCCACGAGCAGCTCATGGCGCGCGACGGGCTCTATGCGCGGCTACAGACGCTGGCGGTGCGCAGCGCGGCGCCGGGGCAGGACCCGACGCTCTGAACCTCAGCGCGCCGTGCCGGCCGCGGCGCGCGCCTTCTTCGCGGCCGGTGCGGCGTTCTGCGGCGGCAGCGTGCCATCGGACACCAGCACGCCCGTCGACAGGATGAATTCGGCGGCGCTTTCGATGTCGCCCTGCAGCGCAGCCCGGGCCTTCGCGCCGTCGCGGCGCTTCAGCGCGGCCAACAGCGCCGCATGGTGCGACATCGCCACCTTGTCCCCCACGCGGCGCGAGCCGGCCCGCAGGTCGTAGTTGAGGATGGGGCCGATGCGCAGCCACAGCGCCTCGATCATCTGCAACAACACCGGCATGTCGGCGGCGGCGTAGACCGCGAAGTGGAACTCCTTGTTGAAGGTGACGAGCTTCGAGCCGTCCGGGCTGGCCGCATTCATTTCGGCCGCGAACTCGTCGTGCCAGCGCGTGATGTCGCGCAGGGCCACCGCACCCGATGCCGAGGCGGCGAGCTCCGTGGCCAGGCCTTCGAGGTTGGTGCGGATGGTGGTGATTTCCTTGAACTGCGCCGCTGTCATCCGGGGCACGCGCAAGGTGCGGCTGGGCGTGAGTTCGAGCGCCTGCTCGGCCACCAGGCGCTGCATGGCTTCGCGCACCGGCATCACGCTCACGCCCAGCGCCTCGGCCGCGCTGCGCAATGAAATCTGCTCGCCCGGCATCATCTGCCCGCTCATCACGAGGTCGCGCAACTGGTCGTAGACGTTGGCGCTGAGCGTCTGGCGCTTGAGAGGGGTGACGAGATCGGTGAGGCTCATGCGTCGAAGTATATGACCTGGGTATTCCCTATGAATTATCTGTGATCACAGATATACGATCCCGATCATTCCAATATCGACCCCAAGGATCTCTTCAGCATGTGGAACAACAACTCCCTCGCCGGCCGGCGCGTGCTCGTCACCGCCGGTGCCAACGGCATCGGCCTGGACATCGTGCGCAGCTTCGCGGCGGCGGGCGCCAAGGTCTTCGTCTGCGACGTGCAGGCTGCCAGCCTCGACCAGCTGGCGCGTGAACTGCCCGAGGTGGGTCGCTGCGTCGCCGACGTATCCAAGGAGGACGACGTGGCCCGGCTGTTCGAGGCGGTCGACCGCGAACTCGGCGGCCTCGACGTGCTGGTGAACAACGCCGGCGTGGCCGGCCCCACTGCCCCGGTCGAGACCGTCTCGCTCGCCGACTGGGAACGCACGATGGCCGTCAACATCACCGGCCAGTTCCTCTGCGTGCGGCAGGCCGTGCCGCGGCTGCGCAAGGGCCGCCTGCCGGCCATCATCAACCTGTCGTCGGCCGCTGGGCACCTGGGCATGCCGGGGCGCTCGCCCTACTCCGCGTCGAAGTGGGCCGTCATCGGCTTCACGAAAACTCTGGCGCTCGAACTCGGCCCGGACGGCATCCGCGTCAACGCGATCCTGCCGGGCGCGGTCGACGGTCCGCGCATCCGTGCGGTCATTGCCGCCAAGGCCGAGGCCCTGGGCAAGCCACTCGATGAAGTGACGCGCGCCTACACCGCGCAAGCCGCACTGGGCCGCATGGTGACGGCCACAGACATCGCCAACATGGTGCTGTTCGCCGCCAGCGACCTGGCCGCCAGCGTCACGGGCCAGGAGCTTGTGGTGGACGGCCACACGCAGGCGCTGAGCTGATCTGCTCGCATTCCCTTTCTTTCCCCCTTCTTCTTTTCTGGACACCTCATGGCCCAACGCCCCAAAGCCATCATCACCTGCGCCCCCACGGGTGCCATCCACACGCCCAGCATGTCGCCGCACCTTCCCGTGACGGCCGACGAGATTGCGCAGGCCTCGATCGAAGCCGCCCGCGCGGGCGCCGCGATCCTGCACCTGCATGCGCGCGACCCGAAGGACGGCCGCCCGTCGCAGGACCCGGACCTGTTCCGCCCCTTCCTCTCGAAGATCAAGGCCGCGACCGACGCGGTGATCAACATCACGACCGGCGGCAGCCCGCACATGAGCGTCGAAGAGCGCATGCGCCCGGCCACCACCTTCAAGCCCGAGCTCGCGTCGCTCAACATGGGCTCGATGAACTTCGGCCTCTTTCCGATGCTGGAACGCTTCAAGTCCTTCGAGCACGAATGGGAGCGCGAGCACCTGGAGAACAGCCGCAACCTGATCTTCAAGAACACCTTCGCCGACATCGAGAACATCCTCAAGCTCGGCAACGCCAACGGCACGCGCTTCGAGTTCGAGTGCTACGACGTGAGCCACCTCAACAACCTGCGGCATTTTCTCGACCGCGGGCTGGTGCAGGCCCCGGTCTTCGTGCAGACGGTCTTCGGCATCCTGGGCGGCATCGGTGCCGACCCCGAAGACCTGATGCACATGCGCCGCACCGCCGCGCGGCTGTTCGGCGACCGCTTCGAGTGGTCGATCCTTGGCACCGGTCGCAACCAGCTGCCGCTGGCCACCATCGGCGCCGCCATGGGCTCGCACGTGCGCGTCGGGCTCGAAGACTCGCTGTGGATCGGCCCGGGCCGGCTCGCCGCATCGAGCGCCGAACAGGTGCTGCGCATCCGCGCCGTGCTGGAGGCGCTGAACATCGACATCGCGACACCCGCCGAGGCGCGCGAGATCCTCGGCCTCAAGGGCGCGGCGAACGTCGACTTCTAGCCCTGCGCCAGAACCACTGACCCGACTC
>NZ_CALRZC010000236.1:0-12482 GCF_943372545.1 Variovorax sp. YR752
CCGGCTGCAGCCCGGCGGCTGGGGCGTGCTGCTCGGCGGCGAGCTGGCGCGCAGCCTGGGCGTGCGCGAGGGCGACAAGCTCACGCTGATCACCCCCGGTGGCCAGGTCACGCCGGCTGGCGCGATCCCGCGCCTGAAGCAGCTCACCGTGGTCGGTACCTTCGACTCCGGGCACTTCGAGTACGACAGCGGCCTGGCGCTGATGCACCTGGACGACGCGGCGCGCCTGTTCCGCGTCGAGGGGCCGACCGGTGTGCAGCTGCGCCTGAAGGACGTACAGGCTGCGCGCACGGTGGCCGAGCAGCTCGGCCAGACGCTCGGCGCCGGCTTCGAGCTGCGCGACTGGACACGCAGCAACCGCGCCTGGTTCGATGCGGTGCAGATCGAGAAGCGGCTGATGTTCATCATCCTGACGCTGATCGTCGCGGTGGCCGCCTTCAACCTCGTCTCGACACTGGTGATGACGGTGACCGACAAGCGCGCCGACATCGCCATCCTGCGCACGCTCGGCGCCAGCCCGCGCTCGGTGATGGGCATCTTCGTCGTGCAGGGCGCGACGTCGGGCGTGATCGGCACGCTCTCGGGTGTGCTGCTGGGCCTGCTGGTGGCGGTGAACATCGACGTCATCGTGCCGGCGATCGAGCGTGCGCTCGGCGTCAGCTTCCTGCCCGGCAGCATCTACCTGATCAGCCGCATGCCCAGCGACCCGCAGCGCGGCGACGTGTGGCCGATCGCGCTGATCTCGCTGCTGCTGTCTTTCCTCGCCACGCTCTACCCGAGCTGGCGCGCCAGCCGCGTGCAGCCGGCGCAGGCGCTGCGTTATGAGTGAGGCGGCCATCAAGCGGCCGCGCGAGCTGCCCTACGAGTTGCAGGTCGGCTGGCGCTACCTGCGTGCTGCACGCGGCGGCAGCGACAACGGCTTCATCTCCTTCATCTCGGCGGTGGCGATGCTCGGCATCGCGCTCGGCGTGGCGGCGCTGATCGTCGTGCTGTCGGTGATGAACGGCTTCAGCAAGGAAGTGCGCGACCGCATGCTGTCGGTGATCGCGCACGTGCAGATCTTCGACGCCAACGGTGGCGCCCTGCCCGACTGGCAGGCCACTGCAGCGCGCGTCGGCCAGCACCCGGGGGTGACAGCGGTGGCGCCCTTCGTCGCCATGCAGGCGCTGCTCGGCCGCGGCGAGGAACTGCGCCCGGCGCTGCTGCGCGGCATCGACCCGGCGGCCGAGGCCGGCGTGTCGGAGCTCGCCAAGAGTCTGCAGTCGTCCGTGCTCGGCAAGCTGGTGCCGGGCCGCAACGAGGTGGTGCTCGGCGCCGAACTGGCGCGCAAGCTCGGCGCCGCGGCCGGCCAGCGTGTCACGCTGGTGGTGCCCAACGTCGCGCGGCCCGGCGGCGCGCCGCGTTTGCTGCCGCTGACCGTGGCCGCCACCTTCGAGGCCGGCCACTACGAGTACGACAGCACGATGGCGCTGATGCTGATCGGCGACGCGCGCGCGCTGTTCGGCCTGGCCGGTCCGACCGGGCTGCAACTGCAGCTGGCCGACCGCGACCGCGCCGGCGAGGTCGGCGACATCCTCGCCCGTGAACTCGGCCCGGCTATATTCGTCAGCGACTGGACGCGCACGAACCGCCAGTGGTTCGAGTCGGTGCAGATCCAGAAGCGCATGCTCTTCCTCATCCTCGCGCTGATCGTCGCGGTGGCGGCCTTCAACCTCGTCTCCATGCTCGTCATGACGGTGACCGACAAACAATCCGACATCGCCATCCTGCGCACGCTGGGCGCCACGCCGCGTTCGATCATGGGCATCTTCATGGTTCAGGGCGCCGCGTCCGGCTTCATCGGCACGCTGGCCGGATTGCTGCTGGGCCTGCTGCTCGCCTTCAACGTCGGCAGCCTGGTGCCGGCGATCGAGCGGCTGCTCGGCACCACGCTGCTGCCGGCCAACGTCTACCTGATCAGCCACATGCCCAGCGACCCGCGTGGCGGAGACATCATTCCCATCGTGATCATCTCGCTGCTGCTGTCCTTCATCGCCACGCTCTACCCGAGCTGGCGCGCGAGCCGCGTGCAACCGGCGCAGGCGCTGCGCCATGAGTGAGGCCATCGTCCAGGCGCAGAACCTGCACAAGCGCTTCACCGAGGGCGGGCTCGACGTGCCGGTGCTGCAGGGCATCGACCTGGCCATCCAGCCGGGCGAAACGGTCGCCGTGGTCGGCGCGTCCGGGTCGGGCAAGAGCACGCTGCTGCACCTGCTCGGCGGACTCGAGGCGCCGACGCAGGGCACGGTGCTGCTGGCCGGGCGCAACCTGGCCTCGCTGAACGCGGCCGAGCAGGGCGAGTGGCGCAACCGCCACCTCGGCTTTGTCTACCAGTTCCACCACCTGCTGCCGGAGTTCACCGCGCTGGACAACGTCGCGATGCCGCTGCGCATCCGCCGCATGGAGGTGGCCGAGGCGCGCGAGCGGGCGGGTGAGGTGCTGGGCCGAGTCGGGCTGGCCGAACGTGCGCTGCACCGGCCTGCACAGCTCTCCGGCGGCGAGCGCCAGCGTGTGGCGATCGCGCGTGCGCTGGCCGGCCAGCCGGGCTGCGTGCTGGCCGACGAACCGACCGGCAACCTCGACCGCGACACCGCGGATGCGGTGTTCGCGCTGATGCTGGAACTGGCGCGCAGCCAGGGCACCGCCTTCGTGCTGGTGACGCACGACGAGTCGCTGGCGGCGCGTTGCGATCGGGTGCTTCGCCTGGTCAAGGGGCGGTTCGCGGGCTGATCGGTGCGAAGCCCTCAGCTCACCCGCCCGAACCAGGCCACCGACAGCGCCGCGGCAGCCGCCACCAGCAGCGCCCCGAGCGCGGCGAACAGCGCGCTGATCTCCGTCTCCTTCTTCTCGACCACCAGCCGCGTCGACAGGCCCTGGTAGACCTTCTTCAGGTCTTCGGCGGTGCCGGCGTAGAAGTAGTCGGCGCGCGTCGTCTGCGCCACGGCCTTGAGAGCATCCTCGTCGAGCCGCACACGCATCGACCAGCCTTCGAAGCCGATCGTCTCGCCATCCTTGGTGCCGATTCCCACCGTGTAGACGCGCACGCCGCGGTCGGCGGCCATCTTCGCCGCCTCCAGCGGATCGGGGCCGGTGGTGCGCTGGCCGTCGGTCAGCATGATGATCGCCGCCGAGCCGAACGAGCCGGGCTCCACCGGCGTGAACTCCGGCTTGGGCTTGTCGTTCGGTCCCGGCGGCATCGCCTTCTGGCCGGTGATCTGCGACAGGTCGATGCCGGCCTCGGGGAACAGCGCCGCCAGCGACAGCACGATGCCGCTGCCGGTGGCGGTGCCGCGCTGCAGCTGGAAGCGGTCGATCGCCGCGTAGACGTCCTCGCGGCTGTGCGTGGGCGGTTGCACGATGGCCGCCGTGCCCGCGAACTGCACCACGGCCACACGCACGCTGCGCGGAAGCTCGGCAACGAAGGTCTTGGCCGCCTCCTGGGCGGCCACCAGCCGGTTCGGTTGCACGTCGGCAGCGCGCATGCTGCCCGAGACGTCCATCGCCAGCACGATGGTCTCCTGCTGCGATGGCAGGGTGATCACCGCCGCCGGCCGCGCGGCGGCCAGCAGAAGCACCGTGATGGCCAGCAGCATCAGCGCCGGCGGCAGGTGGCGCTTCCAGCCCGCACTCCTGCCCATCGCCTGCTTGACCAGCGCGAGGTTGGCATAGCGCAGCGCGGTCTTCTTTCGCCGGCCGAGCAGCCACAGGTAGGCCAGCACCAGCAAGGGCACGGCCACCAGCAGCCAGAGCATCTCCGGCCAGACGAAATTCAGCGGGATCGTGCCTTTCATGACGCCCTCCGCGGTTCGTTCCTCAGCACGCCCAGGTGCGACGGCGCGCCGCCACCGGCGGCCATGCGGCTGCGCTGACGGCGCAGGTCGGCGAAGCGCAGGATGGCATCGAACAAGTCGTCGTCGGTGGCCAGCTCCAGCGTGTCGACGCCGGCCTGCGCGAGCGAGGCGAGCAGCGCCGTCTCGCGCGCCTGCGCGGCGGCGGCGAAGCGCTCGCGGAAGCCGGCGTCGTGGGTGTCGACCAGCAGTTGCTCGCCGGTCTCGGCGTCGCGCATGGTCACCAGGCCGATGTCCGGCAACTCCATCTCCAGCGGGTCGTACAGGCGCACGGCGGTCACGTCATGGCGGCGCGACAGTTCGCCCAGCGCCTGCTCCCAGCCCGGCGGGCTGATGAAGTCGGAGACCACGAACACCGTGCAGCGGCGCTTGATCAAGCGCTGCCCGGCGAGCAGCAGGTCGCGCAGCTGCGTCGCGCCTTGTGGCGCTTCGGCGGGGCGCTGCGCCATGCGCTGCAGCAGGTGCAGCACATGCATGCGGCCGGCGCGTGCCGGGATCACGGTGTCGACCTCGGTGCCGTAGAGCAGGGCGCCGACGCGGTTGCCATGGCGCGTCAGCAGCCGCGACAGCACGCCGACGAACTCGCGCGCGACGCCGCGCTTGGCACGTTCGTCGGAGCCGAAGTCGACGCTGGCGGAGAGGTCGACGAGGAACCAGGCCGCGAGCTCGCGGTCTTCGGTGAACTGGCGCACGTAGGGCTGCTGCAGCCGCGCGGTGACGTTCCAGTCGATGTGGCGCACGTCGTCGTGGTGCTGGTACTCGCGCAGGTCGGCCAGGTCCAGCCCGGCGCCGCGCATCAGGGTGCGGTAGTCACCCTGCAGCAGGCCGTCGAGACGGCGGATCACCGTCCATTCGAGGCGCCGCAGCAGGGCCTCCGCGCCCTGCGTTCCAGGGTCCCGCAAGGCCTCCGGATCGGCGGCTTCAGTTCTTTCCGGCACCTTGTTCATGCGGAGCGAGCGGCTTGTCGGGGGCGGGAATCTTCTGCATCACCTGGCGGATGATGCCGTCGGCATTCAGGCCATCGGCCAGCGCCTCGTAGCTGAGCACCAGGCGGTGGCGCATCACGTCGCCGACCAGCCCGGTCATGTCTTCCGGCAGCGCGTAGCTGCGGCCGCGCATGTAGGCCAGCGCGCGGGCACCCTCGATCAGGCCGATGGTGGCGCGCGGGCTGGCGCCGAAGCTGAGGTACCTGGCGACGTCGGCCAGGCCGTACTGCGCCGGCCGGCGCGTCGCGCTGACCAGCTTGACGGCGTACTGCATCAGCGAGGGGTCGACGTAGACCTTGCGGCACTCCTGCTGCAGTTCGGCGAGCTGGCCCATGCTGGCCACCGCCTGCACCTGCACGGGCGCGCCGGTGACGCGCTGGGCAACGACGAACTCCTCTTCCTCGCTCGGGTAGTCGACCAGCACCTTCATCATGAAGCGGTCGACCTGCGCCTCCGGCAGCGGGTAGGTGCCCTCGGTCTCGATCGGGTTCTGCGTGGCCATCACGAGGAAGGGCTCGGGCACCTTGTGGGTCACGCCGGCGATCGTCACCTGGCGCTCCTGCATCACCTCGAGCAGGGCGCTCTGCACCTTGGCCGGCGCACGGTTGATCTCGTCGGCGAGCAGCAGGTTGGTGAAGACCGGCCCCAGCGAGGTGTCGAACTCGCCGGTCTTGGGGCTGTAGATGCGCGTGCCGACCAGGTCCGCCGGCACCAGGTCGGGCGTGAACTGGATGCGCTTGAACTGGCCGCGCAATGTCTGCGCCAGCGTCTTCACCGTCAGCGTCTTGGCCAGGCCGGGCACGCCCTCGACGAGCAGGTGGCCGTTGCTGAGCATCGCCACCATCACGCGCTCGAGGAAGGCATCCTGCCCGACGACGACGCGCTTGACTTCGTAGAGCACCCGCTCCATCAGCGTGGCGGCCTGGGCGCTGCCGGGGTTGGTCGAATCCATGAAGCTCCTCGTCAGAACGGTGGCATGCCGGCGCCGGCGGCGGCGTTCTCGATCGGCACGGCGAAGCCGATGCCGACGAACACCCGCTGCTTGGTCGGGTTGAGGATGGCGGTGACGACGCCGACCACTTCGCCTTCCATCGTCACCAGCGGCCCGCCGGAATTGCCCGGATTGGCCGCCGCATCGAACTGGATCAGGTTGGTCAGCGTTCGTTCCCCCTCGGGCGAACGGAATTCGCGCTTCAAACCCGAGACGACGCCTTCCGAGGCCGAGGGGCCGATGCCGAAGGGGAAACCGACCGCCATCACACGGTCGCCCGGGTTCAGGTCGCCGGTGCCGCGCATGGTGGCGGCGTGCAGGTCGTCAGGGACCTTCATCGCACGCAGCACGGCCAGGTCGTGCTCGGGCATGACGCTGATCAACTTGGCGTCGGCCTCCAGGCCGTCCATGAAGGTCACCTTGACACGTTCGGCGCCCATCACCACGTGCAGGTTGGTCAGGATGGTGCCGTTGTCGACGATCACCACGCCGGTGCCGACGCCACGTTCCTGGAAGCCGGGCAGGTCGCCGGTGTCGCGCTTGGGCCGCGCATCCTCGGCTTCCTTGGCGTCCTTCGGGTCCTTGCCGGGCTTGCGCTCGCCGTGCGGCGCCTCTCCTTCGCGGTCGTAGCCGACCACGCGCACCACCGAGGGGATGATCTTGTCGTAGGCGATCGCCGCCGCCGAGGTCAGCGGTTTCTCCTCGATCGACTTGCGGACCAGGTGATCGATCTGCTCGAAGGTCAGTGGCGCGGGCGCCTTCGGACCGATGCGCCAGAACAACGCCACCGCGATCAGCGCGAGTACCGCCAGCGCCCACAGGCGGCGCTCATGGCGGGCCGCGAATCCGGCCAGGCGCGCGCGGCGCGATGCAACCGCCGGCGCGACCGGCTCGGGTGGCGGCGCGACGGTGGCGGCCACCCCCCGGCGAGAACGGCTGTACAGCGGTGCCTTCATCATCGACTGCTCCGGCGCGAGGCCCAGGGACGGGATGCGTTGCAACAGTAGCACGTCCGCGCGGAACCTGTCGCAGCGCAGGCATGATGCGCGCCGTGTGGATCGACACCCATTGCCATCTCGACGCTCCCGAGTTCGACACCGACCGCGAGGCGGTGGTGGCGCGCGCCCGTGCGGCCGGCGTGACCATGCAGGTGCTGCCGGCGGTGGAGGTGGCGAACTTCGCCGCCGTGCGCGAGCTCGCCCATGCCCACGGCTGCGCCTACGCGCTCGGCATCCACCCGCTGTACGTTCACCGTGCCGCGGATGAAGACATCGACCGCCTCGACGCTGAGCTGACCGAGGCGCGCGACGACCCGCGGCTGGTGGCGGTCGGCGAGATCGGCCTGGATCACTTCGTGCCCGGCCTGGACCGCGAGCGTCAGGAGCGCTTCTACGTCGCGCAGCTGAAGCTGGCGCGGCGCCACGGCCTGCCGGTGATCCTGCACGTGCGCCGCTCGGCCGACGGCCTGCTCAAGCAGCTGCGTCGCATCGAGGTGGCTGGCGGCATTGCCCATGCCTTCAACGGCAGTGCCCAGCAGGCGCAGGCCTTCGTGGATCTCGGCTTGCGCCTCGGCTTCGGCGGCGCCGCGACCTTCGAGCGCGCACTGCAGATTCGCGAGCTGGCGCGCACGCTGCCGCTGGCGGCGATCGTGGTCGAGACCGATGCGCCCGACATCCCGCCGCACTGGCTGTACCGCACCGCGGCGCAGCGCGCCGCGGGCGAGACCAGCCGCAACGAACCGGCCGAGCTGCCACGCATCGGCGCGCTGCTCGCCGGCCTGCGTGGCTTGATGGTGGACGAGTTCGCCCATGCGACCAGCGCCAACGCGCGCGCCGCCCTGCCGAGGCTCGGATGAGCGAGCTCCTGCACGGCCTGGCCCCGGTGATCGGCCGCCAGACGCGGCTGGTGGTGCTGGGCAGCTTCCCGAGCGTGGCCTCGCTGCAGGCGCAGCAGTACTACGCCCACCCGCGCAACCAGTTCTGGCCGCTGCTGTCGGCGCTGTGGGGTGTCGACCTGGCCGGCATGGCCTACCTTGCGCGGCTGGCCGAGGTGAAGCGCCGCGGCCTCGGCATCTGGGACGTCTACGCGAGCTGTCGTCGCGACGGCAGCCTGGACAGCGCGATCGAGGACAGCGTGCCCAACGACCTGGCCAGCCTGAAGCGGCGCGCGCCGCGGCTGTCGGCGGTGGCGCACAACGGCGGCGAGTCGGCCAAGGCGATGGCGATCACGCGCACGCTCGGCGTCGAGGTGCTCCGCCTGCCCTCCACCAGCCCGGCCAACGCCAGTTGGAGTTTCGACCGCAAGCTGGCGGCCTGGCGCGAGGCCTTCGCCACGCACGGGCTGCTCTGAACCGCACCGCATGACGACAAGACGAAAGACCGATCCCGAACTGGCCCCGGCCACCCTGTCCGAGTTCGACGGCGTGCGCTACCTGCACCTGGGCACGCCCTGGGTGCAGGGCGCGATGCGCATCCGCAAGCCGGCACAGATCGAGCTGGAGTACGTGCAGCGCATGATGGCCTGGATGCTGCTGCGGCCGGCCGCCGAACTCGCCAAGGGCCATGCGGTGCAGCTCGGGCTGGGTGCCGGCAGCATCACCCGCTTCACCCACGGCGTGCTGAAGATGAAGACCACCGTGGTCGAGCTGAACCCGACGGTGATCGGCGTGTGCCGCGCCTACTTCCGCCTGCCCGACGAGGGGGCGCGCTTCCATGTGCTCAACATCGATGCGCAGCACTGGGTCGACGAGGTCGCCGAGCCCGGCGGCACCGACGTGCTGTGCGTCGACCTCTACGACCACCAGGCCGCCGGGCCGGTGCTCGACAGCGAGGAGTTCTACCGCGGCTGTGCGCGGGCCTTGTCCGAGCACGGCGTGATGAGCGTCAACCTGTTCGGCCGCCACGCCAGCTTCGCGCGCAGTGCGAAGCGCATCGCGGCCGCCTTCGCCGGCGGCCTGGTGATTTCGCTGCAGCCGACCCGGGAAGGCAACACCGTGGTGCTCGCCACGAAGCAGGCGGAACTGCCAGACCGTGACGAACTCGCCGCGCGCGCGCAACAGATCGACACCGGCTACGGCTTGCCGGCGCGAAAATGGCTGCGCATGATCCGCCCACTGTCCGGCGCCCCGACCGCTTCTCCATGAATGCACCCGATCTGATGCTCGACAAGCCGCACGTCGGCCCGCTGGACTGGCGCGTGCTGCTGCGCTGGCTGCGCCGCGACGGCCTGATCAGCGAGGAGTCCGCGCGTGCCACCGAGAAGCGTTTCCACGGCGCCGACAGCCGCCAGCACCCGCTGGTGCGCATCGCCAGCCTGGGGCTGCAGCGCGACAAGGAGCCCGGCAAGGGCCGCGTGCTCGACGTCGAGGCGCTGACCGAATGGCTGGCGGCCCGCGTGCAACTGCCCTACCTGCGCATCGACCCGCTGAAGGTCGACGTCGGCCGCGTCGCCGAGGTCATGTCGATCAGCTATGCCGAGCGGCGCAAGGCCTTGCCGATCAGCGTCGGCCTGCGCGACGTGACCATCGCCACCTGCGAGCCCTGCGACATCGCCTGGGTGCCGGAGATCGAGGCCCACACCGGCAAGCCGATCAAGCTGGTGGTGACCAGCCCCGTCGAGCTGCAGAAGTACACCACCGAGTTCTACAGCCTGTCGAAGTCGGTGCGCGCGGCCATCAAGACCGGCGAGACCTCCACGCTGGCCAGCTTCGAGCAGCTCGTCGAACTCGGCCGCAGCAACAAGCAGCTCGATGCCAACGACCAGGGCGTGGTGCAGGTGGTCGACTGGCTGTGGCAGTACGCCTTCGACCAGCGCGCGTCGGATATCCACCTCGAGCCGCGCCGCGAGCGCTCGGTGATCCGCTTCCGCATCGACGGCGTGATGCACAACGTCTACCAGGTGCCGCTGGGCGTGCTCAATGCGATGATCGCGCGCGTCAAGCTGCTCGGCCGCATGGACATCGTCGAAAAGCGCCGCCCGCTGGACGGACGCATCAAGACGCGCAACCCGGCGGGCGACGAGGTCGAGATGCGCCTGTCGACGCTGCCCACCGCCTTCGGCGAAAAGATGGTGATGCGCATCTTCGACCCCGACACCACCGTCAAGTCGATCGACGCGCTGGGCTTCGGCAACCACGACGGCAAGCGCTGGGAGGATCTGGTCGGCCACGAGCACGGCATCATCCTGGTCACCGGCCCGACCGGCTCGGGCAAGACGACCACGCTGTACTCGACGTTGCGCCGCCTCGCCACCGACGAGGTCAACGTCTGCACCATCGAAGACCCGATCGAGATGATCCAGCCTTCGTTCAACCAGACGCAGGTGCAGGGCAACATCGACCTCGGCTTCGCCGAAGGCCTGCGCGCGCTGATGCGCCAGGACCCGGACATCATCATGGTCGGCGAGATCCGCGACCTCGAAACCGCCGAGATGGCGACGCAGGCGGCGCTGACCGGCCACCTCGTCTTCAGCACGCTGCACACCAATGACTCGGTCTCCGCGATCACCCGCCTCGAGGACCTGGGCGTGCCGCCCTACCTGATCGGCGCGACGGTGATCGGCGTGCTCGCGCAGCGTCTGGTGCGCACGCTGTGCCCGGCCTGCAAGCAGCCCGACGACGGCCTGTCGCGCGAGGCGCTCGGCGAGTTCGTCAAGCCCTGGCGGCTGACCGGCGGCGTCAAGCCCTACAAGCCGGTGGGCTGCCTCGAGTGCCGAATGACCGGCTACCGCGGCCGCGCCGGCCTGTACGAGTTGCTGACCGTGGGCGAGGGCGCGCGCCAGTGCATCTCGCCGACGACCGACATCGCCCGGCTGCGCAAGCAGGCGTTGCAGGATGGCCTGCGCCCGCTGCGCGTGGCCGGCGCGATGAAGGTGGCCGAAGGCCTGACGACGCTCGACGAAGTGCTCCGCGCGACCCCAGGTTGGGAGTGAGCGAAGCGCGGCCCGCGGCCGGCCGCGAGACGCGGCCGGCGCTCCGCAGGCGCGAGGCCATCCTCAGGATGGCCTCACGTCCGGCGTCGCTCCCCTCGGGGGATCGGCCGGCGTACCCGCCTGCCGAGGGGCCGTCACCTTACGTGTAAACCACACAGGTCAGTCGGGCATCGCTGCCTAGAATCGCCGCAAACATTCCGTTCGCGGAGGAGATTCGCAGTGAAGATCAAGAGCCAGCGCGACTTCTGGTCGGGCCTGATGTTCGTGGCCGTCGGCCTCGGCTTTGCGTGGGGGGCCACCGAGTACAGCTTCGGCACTTCGGCGCGGCCCGGCCCCGGCTACTTCCCTTTCGGCCTGGGCATCCTGATGGCCGTGCTCGGCGGTGCCGTGCTGTTCAAGGCCCTGACCATCGCGACCGAAGACGGTGAGCCGGTGGGCCGTTTCGCGTGGAAGCCGCTGATCATCATCGTCGGCTCGATGGTCGTGTTCGGCTTGCTGCTGCCGCGCGTGGGCATGTTCATTGCGCTGCCGCTGCTGGTCATCACGTCGGCGCTGGCCGGCGACGAGTTTCACTGGGGCGAGGCGATCGTGAACGCCGCCATCATCACCGCCTTCAGCTGGCTGGTGTTCATCTACGGGCTGAACCTGACGATTCCGCTCAAGCCGTGGTTCATGGGCTGAGGAGCGAACAATGGAACTGCTTGACAACCTGGCGCTCGGATTCAGCGTCGCCTTCACCTTCCAGAACCTGCTGTACGCCTTCGGCGGCGCGCTGCTGGGCACGCTGATCGGCGTGCTGCCGGGCCTCGGCCCGGTCGCGACGATCGCCATGCTGTTGCCCTCGATCTATTCGCTGGATGCGACGCCGGCGCTGATCATGCTCGCCGGCATCTACTACGGTGCGCAGTACGGTGGCTCGACGACGGCCATCCTGATCAACGTACCGGGCGAGTCGAGTTCGGTCGTGACGGCGATCGACGGCTACCAGATGGCCCGTCAGGGCCGTGCCGGCGCCGCGCTCGCCGCAGCCGGCCTCGGGTCCTTCTTCGCCGGCTCGGTGGCGACGATGATCGTCGCCGCCTTCGCGCCGCCGCTGACCGAACTGGCCTTCAAGTTCGGCCCGGCCGAGTACTTCTCGCTGATGGTGCTGGGCCTGATCGGCGCGGTGGTGCTGGCCTCGGGCTCGCTGGTCAAGGCGATCGCGATGATCCTGCTCGGCCTGCTGATGGGCCAGATCAACACCGACGTCATTTCCGGCACGCCGCGCTACAGCTTCGACATCCCCGAACTGACCGACGGCATCGGCTTCGTCGCCATCGCGATGGGCGTGTTCGGCTTCGGCGAGATCATCGCCAACCTCGGCCGCCCGGCCGAGCACCGCGAGGTGTTCACCAAGGACGTCAAGGGCCTGTGGCCGACCCGGCAGGACTTTCACGACGCCTGGCCGGCGGTGCTGCGCGGCACGGCGCTGGGCTCGATGCTCGGCGTGCTGCCCGGCGGCGGGGCACTGCTGTCCTCGTTCGCGGCCTACACGGTGGAGAAGAAGATCGCCAAGGACGCCAGCCGCTTCGGCAAGGGCGACATCCGCGGCGTGGCCGGCCCCGAGTCGGCCAACAACGCCGGTGCGCAGACCTCGTTCATCCCGATGCTGACGCTGGGCATCCCGCCCAACGCGGTGATGGCGCTGAT
>NZ_CALRZC010000237.1:0-12425 GCF_943372545.1 Variovorax sp. YR752
ACAAGCAGCTGCTTGCCGATGGCTCGGACATCGGCCTGGCCACGGTCTACCGCGTGCTGATGCAGTTCGTGCAGGCCGGCCTGCTCAGCCGCCAGTACTTCGAGGGCGGGCGTGCGGTGTTCGAGCTCAACGAGGGCCGCCACCACGACCACCTGGTCTGCATGCGCTGCGGCAAGGTGGAGGAGTTCTACGACGCCGCGATCGAGCGGCGCCAGCACGAGGTCGCGCGCCAGCGCGGCTTCGAACTGCAGGAGCACACGCTCGCGCTGTACGGGCTGTGCCGCGATCCGGCCTGCCGAGGCGACAAGGGCTGAGCCGGTTGCGGCGAGGCGGCCTGCCCGCCGCCCTTCACGCCACCAGCGGCACGAACAGGTAGACGGCGGCAATGATGGCCGCCAGGGCGGCCCATTTCAGCGCGGCGCGCAACGCGCTGTGCCTCATGGCCCCTCTGCCGGGCGCGCCGCGGACAGTTGATCGTGGGCCGCCTGCACGGCGCACTCGAATGCCTGGCAGGCGATCGGGTCCTCGGTCTTGAGCAGCGAGTTCAGGCGCGCCAGCGGCAGCGTGGTGTACTCCAGGCAGACGCTGCGCCAGTACCACGGCAGCGCGGCGTCGCGGGCGGTCTGCAGCAGCACGGCGAGCATGCGCTGCTGCACCTGCACCGCCGGCCGCAGGCCATGGGCGATCACCTGCCGCCCTGCCGCCAGGTAGTGGCGCAGGACGCAGGGGCACTTCGGGTTGTAGGCGCAGCGCACGCCGATGCCGATGCGGTCCCAGCGGCGCAGGAGGGCTTCGGCCAGCGGCTGCTGGCGCGCGGCGCTGTCGGGCTGTGTCATCGGCGCTCCTGCTCGGGCGCGGTGCCGTCTTGTCAGGCGACGCTTGCGTGCATGCGCACGATGGCGCGATCGTGGCCGGCGCGGCCTGCGTAGCAGGCGGACGCGTGGGCGCTGTCACGGCCGCGTTCGAAGGTGTCGAGCGCACAGTCGGCGCAGGCGCCGCAGGCCGTGGCCACACGCAGCGTGTCCTGCAGTTCGTCGAAGCTCGCGCAGCCGGCCCGCACCTCGCTGACGATCGCGTGGTCGGACACCCGGTGGCAAAGGCAGACGATCATGAGAGCAGGCTCCGGCGGGGCATGGTGGATGGGCGTTCGGTTCGGACCAGTCCGCCCATGGATGTCATCTTAATGAGAAGCGTTCTTGTTTGCAACAGGGTCATTCCCGGCGACCGAGCGCCCCGTGCCTCAGGCGCCTGGCGGCGCCAGCAGCCAGTGGTTGTCCAGCCGCATCGCCGCGGCCAGGGGCCGAGGTGCCGCCGCCGTGGCGTCGCGCAGGGCCTGCGCCCGGCCGCCGGCCCACAGCTCGCCGCCCTCCATCGCCAGCGGGCAGGCCTCGGGCAGCGGGGTGAAGCCGGCCCACCGCCCGGCGCTCGTCCAGCGGGCGACACCGCCGGCGCGGGTGGCGGCGAGCGCAAAGCCGTCGGGTGTCGCGGCGATGTCGCCGGCATAACCGGCCAGGGCCCGCGGCTGCTCGGCGGTGCGCAAGGCTGCGCCATCGAACAGGGCAAGCAGCGACGCCGCGAGGCGGGCGGCCGCGTCGTCGTGCTCGGCCTGCAGCGCGATGCCGATGCGACCGCCAGCGTGCCGCGCCAGGTGGCGGATCGACAGGCGCGGATCGTCCAGGCGCCACTGGCCGAGCAACTCGCCGCTGTGCGTGTCCAGGCGCACCATTGACGGGTCCATCGTCGAACGATCGAGTTTCACGCGCCCCCGCTCGGGCAGTGTCGGCACCCCGCCGTTGGCGACAAGCAGCGTGCCATCGGCGTCGGCCAGCAACTGGTGCGGGTCGATGCCGTGGCTGGGCCAGTCGGCGAGCGGCTGCAGGCTGCGTGCATCGCGCCGCACCACGCGGCCGGCGCCGCTGTCGGTGTCGCACTCGGTGGTGTAGAGCGCGCCGTGCAGCGCGATCACGTGGCCGCACAGGCGGCGCTCGGGCTCGCTCCACCGCCACTGCGGCGCGCTGCCGGCACGCCAGCGCAGCATCCATTCGCCGGGCCGGCGCGCCACCACCAGCAGGCTGCCGTCGGCGTCGATCCACAGGCCGTGGGCCCGCGTCGGCAGCTCGATGGCCCGCCGCACGCGCAATGCGTCGTCGGCGCGCGGCTCCAGCCAGCCGGCGTGGTGTCGGCCCCGCGCATCGTCCCAGGCCGCAGCCAGCCGCGGTGCGCTGCTGCGCGCCTGCGCGGCCGGCACGGCCAGCAGCAGTGCGGCGCTGCGGATCAGCCAGTCGCGCCGCTTCACGAACTCAGTCGCCGTCGGCGTCGGAGAAGCCGACGCGCACGTCCACCGCCGGCGCGAGCTCGGCTTCGGCCAGCGTCTTCAGTTCGGCGAGCCGGCGCGAGGCTGTGCGAAGTGGCGGGGTGGCCGCGCCGGCAGCACGCAGCGCCGCATCGGCCTGCAGCGCGCTGCGCCGCAGCCTGTCGGCCAGCGGGTTGAGGCCGCGGCCGCGCAGGAAGGTCTCCCACGGCACCAGCCCTGCGCCGGGCGCCGGCACGGTGCCGCCCTCGAACACCGCCAGCGCCCGCAAGCTCGACCAGCGCGCGGCCCGCTCGGCGGCGTCACTGCCGCTGAGGCCACGCGGGAAAGCGACGGCACGGCCACGATGGCGCGCCTCGATCAACGGCCGTTCGATGCCCTGCAGGCGCAGTTGCTCGAGCCCGCCGATCCACTGGTTGAGGACCTCGGGGAACAGCGCGGTGAGCGCCTCGTCGTCGGCCTCGCGCAGCGCCGCGAAGCCGGCGGCCAGCGCATCGGCTTCACGCTGGATGTCCAGCGCCACCTGCAGCGCATAGGCACAGGCCGCGGCATCGGCGGTGGGGCGCCACAGCAGCGCTTCCAGCGCGCCGAAGCCCTTGGCGGCGCTGCCGATGCGCTCCATGTCGGCCTCGTTCTGCGGTGCCCGCACGATCGCCTGCTCGATCAATGCAGGCCGCGCCGGCTGGAAGTCGATGCGGCGCACCGAGCGGCGCTGCAGCAGCGGGCCGATCGCCACGGCGTTGAGCCCGCTCCACGCCAGCATGGCCTCGCGCCAGCGCTCGCGTGCCGGCGCGCCGCAGCCGCTGCGCAAGGCCTCGACAAGCGCCGCCGCGGCGGCCGCGAAGGCCTGCGCACGCGGCAGATGCGCATGCACGATCACGCCGCGCACCAAGTCCTGCGGGCCGTAGACCGGCACCGCCACGCGCCGCCAGTCGCTCTGCGCGACGGCCTGCGGCAGGCCGACAACCAGCGCCGCGACGGCGAGAACCTGGCGCCGCTTCACAGCGATTCCACGAAGCGCACCAGCGCCTCGCGCTCCGCCTTCTTCATCGCCAGCACCAGCCGCTTCGACGCCTCGGCCTCGCCGCCGTGCCACAGCACCGCCTCGAGCACGCCGTTGGCACGACCGTCGTGCAGCAGCCGGCGGTGGCCGTTGACGTCGTGGATCAGGCCGATGCCCCACAGCGGCGGCGTCTTCCATTGCCGGCCGCTGGCCTCGAAGTCGGGCCGGCCGTCGGCGAGTGCCTCGCCCATGTCGTGCAGCAGCAGGTCGGTGTAGGGCCAGATGCGCTGGCCGGCCAGGCGCTCGCTGGCCATCGTGGGCAGCGGGCTCGCGCCGGTGAGGTAGCTCGGCCGGTGGCAGGCGCTGCACTGCGCCTGCTCGAACAGCGCCTGGCCGCGCTTCACCTGCGGATCGTCGGCCTTGCGGCGCGCCGCCGGCGCCAGCGTAGCCTGGTAGAAGACCACGTCGCCGAGCGTGCGTTCGTCGATCTCCGGCGCGCCGCCGCGGCCGCCGTGCGGCGCCGCCAGGCAGTCGCGCTGCGCCGGCATGCAGGCCTCCTGAGGATGCTGCGCCGAGGTGATGCCGATGTCGCCGGCGAAGGCGCCTGCGGTCTGGTGCGCCAGCGTCCCGACGTTGGCCTTCCAGCCGAAGCGCCCGATGCGTTGCGCCTGCAGGAAGTCGTCCCAGACGCGGTTGACCTGGCCCTTCACCGGCCCCGGCGCGGCCGCCTGCGCCGCGGCGTTGGCGAGGATCTCGGCTTCCGGAATGGCTTCCAGCAGGCCGGCGCCGGCCAGTTGCGGTGCGATGCGCGGCGACACCAGCGTGCCCTGGGCCAGCGGCCCGTAGGCGAGCCGGTCGATGCGGTAGACCGGCTGCTGCAGCACATAGGGCGTGCCGTCGGCGAAGCGGCCGCGGACCGGGCGCTGCCCGATGCGCACGCGGCCTTCCGGCGTGACGCCCTGGATGGCGTTGTTGTTGAGCTGGTCGCCGTAGTTCGGCTCGGGCACGACACCGCCCTTGGCACCCACACCAGGCACCGACAGGCGCAGCAGCAGCGCCACCGGCGGCTCGCCACGCTCGGGCGGCGCGCCGCGGCCGTCCTGCACATGGCAGCCGCCGCAGGAGCGGGCGATGAAGTGCGGCCCGAGGCCGTCGCGCGCCGTCGTCGAGGCCGGCGCCTCGACCCAGTTGCGGCGGAAGAAGGAGTTGCCGACCGCGAAGCGCGCACGCTCGGCATCGTCCAGCGTCGCCAGCGGGAACGAGAAGGCGTTGCGGCCGGTGGCGAACACGGTGGTGTCGCCACCGCTGCGCTCGTCGGGTGCGTTGTCGGCCGCGTTGTCGGCCCACACCGGCAGGGCCAGGCCGGCGCACAGCAGTGAGCCGAGCAGCGCGCCGAGCAGGATCGGCTTCACGTCGGCTGCACCAGGGTCAGCCGGGTGATGCCGATCGCCGCCGCCGCATCGACCAGGTCCTTGGACTGCTGCACCAGGCTGGCGATGGTCTTCTGGATGCGCTGGCGGCCCGGCGCGTCCTTGGCGCCGAGGATCTCGCGGTCGAACGGTGCCTGGATCGCCTCGGCGGCGGCCACCGAGGCGGCGATCTGCTTCGTGACACGCTCGGCCAGCGCGGCATCCTTCACCGCCACCAGCGCGGCCGGCGAAGGACCTTCGAGCACGCTGCCGTCGCGGCGCTGGTAGCGGCCGGTCCAGACGTTGCGGATGCCCAGCGCGTTGCTGACCACGTCGCGGTGCGTGTTGTCGGAGAAGCAGGAGTGTTCGTCCTCCTGGTCCTGCGTGTTCAATGCCACCTCCAGGCGCTCGCCGGCCAGTTCGCCGCGCGACAGCGAACCCAGCCCGACGATGATCTTGCGCAGCGATTCGTTGCCGCCGCGCTCGAAAGCGGCGCGGTAGTTGCGCGCGTTCGGCGCCCAGGCGGCGACGAGGTAGCGCAGGTCGTCGATCAGCAGCTCGGTGGCCACCAGCAGGTACTGGCGGCGGCGGTCGGCGTTGGCGGCCTTGCCATCGATGTAGTCCTCGAACGAACGGTTGCCCGGGCCGCCGTCGTTCTGGTCCTGGCCCCAGAGCAGGAACTCGATGGCGTGCCAGCCGGCGGAGATGTTCTCCTCGCCGCCGCGCTCGTTGTAGCGCGCCAGCGTGGCCTTGGAGATCACCACCTTGCGGTTGTTGACCAGGCCGGTGCCGGCCTTGCCCTTGACGTAGTCGACGTAGGACTCGTCCAGCGGCCAGGCGTTGAGGCGGCCTTCCGGCCCCTTGTCGTCGTCGATCGGGCCGCCGTAGAAGCGGAAGGCCTCGGTCTGCCCGTACCACTCGCGGGCCGCCAGCCAGGCCTTGCGTGCCGCGTCGAGCGTGGCGGCCGAGGGCGCGCCGGCGAAGGCCTGCAGCGCGCGCTGCAGCTCCAGCGCGGCAGCCAGCGTGTCCTCGTAGGTGGCATGCACCAGCGCGGCGTGATGGCGCGCCACGGCGGCGGCATCGATCGCCTGGGCCTGCACGGCACCGCTGGCCAGCCCGGTGGCGGCCATCGCCGCTGCTGCGCGCAGGAAGTCACGTTTGTTCATCGGAGTGCCTCTCCTGTGGCAGGTCAAGGTCGTGGGAAACGGGGCCTTATCATAAATGCGAATGAGTCGCATCTGCTTTTCGGCCTGGAACGCCCCTGACGGGCGGGGCCGGCGCCCGCGCCGCGTGCCAACTGCTGCCTTGGTGACGCAGCGGGCGCGGCGATACATTTTCGGCATCGCCTGAGGCGCACACCGTGCGCCGGTCGATCGCCACTCGTCGCCCGAGGCCTCGCGCTTCGCCGATTCCCGAACGCGCAGCGCCCCATGCCCAGACCCCCTGCCTCCGTCGTCGCCGCGCTCGAAGCGGCCCTGCTGGCCAGCCCCGACGACCTCGACCTGCGCAACCATGTTGCGCAGCTGGTGCGCGACGACGAGCGGCCCGAGGCCGCGCTCGAGCTGTGCGTCGGCACGCTGGCCAAGGACCCCGTCAACCTGCCCGCGCTGCAGCTTGCCGCGGCGCTGGCCCGACAACTCGGCCGCCCGACCGCCGAAGGCTACGAGCGGCTGCTGAGCGCGCTCGGTGGCGCCGCGGCGGCTGAGGCCCACACGACGCCAGCCGCGCCACCGGTGCAGCTAGCGCCCACCCGGCCGACGCTGGCCGCGGTGGACGCCAGCCCGAGCGCCGGCACTGGCGCCCCCAGCTCCGGCGCCGCGCTCGCCGACGGTGAACGGCCCGGCCTGCGCCTGGCGGCCGACGACGGCGAACTCGTCGAGGAGTTCGAGCTGCAGACCCCGCGCATCGGCTTCGCCCAGGTCGGCGGCATGAGCGAGGTCAAGAAGAAGCTCGAGCTTTCGGTGCTCGGGCCGCTGCGCAACCCGGAGCTCTACAAGGCCTTCGGCAAGACCGGCACCGGCGGCCTGCTGCTGTACGGCCCGCCGGGCTGCGGCAAGACCTATCTCGCGCGCGCGCTGGCCGGCGAGATGGGCGCGCGCTTCGCGTCCATCGGCCTCGAGGACGTGCTGAACATGTGGTTCGGCGAGAGCGAACAGCGCCTGCACAAGATCTTCGACACCGCGCGCCGGCTCGCCCCGATGGTGCTGTTCTTCGATGAGATCGACGCGCTCGGCCACAAGCGCAGCGAGTTGCGCGGCGGCGCCGGCCGCAACCTGGTGAACATGCTGCTCTCCGAAATGGACGGCTCGCAGCACGACAACACCAACGTGTTCATCCTCGGCGCCACCAACCACCCCTGGGACATCGACGCGGCGCTGCGCCGGCCCGGCCGCTTCGACCGCACGGTGCTGGTGCTGCCGCCCGACGAGCCGGCGCGCGCCTCGATCATCGGCCACCATCTGGCCAACTGCCCGCACCAGGGCATCGACACCGCCGCACTGGCCAAGTCGACGGCGATGTTCTCCGGCGCCGACCTCGCCCACCTGTGCAACCTCGCGCGCGAGTCGGCCATCGAGGCCAGCGCGTCGGCCGGGGCGATCCGCCCGGTCGGGCCGGACGACTTCAAGCGCGCGCTGAAGTCGCTGCGCCCGTCGACGCTCGAATGGTTCGGGCAGGCGCGCAACTTCGCGATGTTCGCTAACGAGAGCGGCGTCTACGACGACCTGCTCGACTACATGAAGAGGAACAAGCTTGGCTGACGCGCCCTCGCCGCGGCAGCGCGCCGACGGCCTGGTCGAGCGCAGCAAGTCGCTGTGGGACATCGGCCGCTGGAAGGACGCCGAGGCGCAGGCGCGCCGCGCCGTCGAGGCCGACCCGGCCTATGCCCGTGCGCAGCTGCAGCTCGCCCACGTGCTGATCAGCACCGGCCGCGGCAACGAGGGTGCGCAGCTCGCCAAGGGCGTGCTGTCGCAGGACCCGAACTCGGCCTGGGCGATGCGCATCCTCGGCCACTGGCACAGCCTGCAGGGCCGCCACGGCGAGGCCATCGCGCTGGCCGAGCAGGCGGTGCGTGCCTCCGATGGCGACTCGATCGCGCTGCTCAACCTGTCGCACACGCGCAAGCAGGCCGGCGACGAGATCGGCGCACGCCGGGCCGCCGAGCAGATCGTCGCGCGCTACCCCGACTGGCCCGATGGCCACGTGCAGCTGGCCGAGCTGCGCCACTCGCCGGCCGAGGCCGCGCAGTCCTACCGCGAGGCGCTGCGGCTCGACCCGCACAACGACGCCGCGCTGGCCGGGCTGGCCGGCCTGAGCGGCTCGATGGCGCAGTACCGCGAGGCGGTGTCGCTGGCCTGGAGCGCGCTGCGCGCCGACGTGGGCGACAAGTCGCGCCAGCGCCTGTTCGTGCGTTCGGCCTGGATCTACCTGGCGCTCAGCCGCGTCGTCGCGCCGCTGCGCGGCAGCCGCCGCGCGCTGGCCGAGCCCTTCGGCGACGCCTGTGCCCACGCCTTCCTGTCGACCGGCCCGAACGCCTTCGCGCGGCTGCTGTTCGGCTTCCGCTTCGAGGTGTTCGCGCTGGCGGCCTGGTCGCTGCTGCTGCTCGGCATGGTCGGCGCCGCGTACCTGCCCGACGACCTGTCAGTCGTGCTGGTGCCGCTGCTGGGCATCCCGGTGTTCATCGGCCTGGCGGTACCGTTCTTCCTGTTCTTTGGCGTCATCGCCGCGGCGCGGCGGCTGCTCGACTTCCGCCTCGTGCAGTGGGCCGGGCGCGGCGGCCTGCGTTTGCTGCTGGCGCGTGCGGCGGTGTCGGGCGTGCTGCTGGTCGGCGTGTCCCTGATCGCGCTGCTCGCCTGGCCGGCGTGGGCCGGGCTGTGGGGCTGGTTGCTGCTGATCGGCCTGGTGCTGGCGATTCAGGACCTGACGCGCTGGCGCGAGCAGTGGCGCGACAGCCGGCGCATGGCGCAAACGGGATCGGTGCGCGAGTCGTTCGCCGCCTGGGTGGCCGAGCGCTCGCCGCACTGGTTCACGCCGTTGCGGCTGTTCGCCTTCGTGCTGCTGGCGCTCGGCGCCGAGGTCGCGCTGCGCGCGTTCGTACCGTCCTCCGAAGCGGCCGCCCGCCTGCCGGTGATGGTCTGGGCCTTCGTCGTGGCGCTGGGCTGCTGGGGCCTCGATGCCGGCCTCCGTGCCATCGCAGCGCGCCTGTCGCTGGCGCCGCGCGCCGGCCGCTACCGCGCCTTCGGCCGCACGCTGATCGAGCTGGCCTGGATGGTGGCTGCAGCGATGGCCACCTTCGCCATCGGCGGCCGCCTGCTCGCGGACCGGCCGATCGAGGCGCTGTTCCCCATCCTGCTGCTGCCGCTGACTGTCGCCGGCGGCTGGCTCGCACTGCGCACGGCCCGCGCGCTGCTGGTGCTGCTCGGCGGCGAGTGCGGCCTCATGGTTCACAAGCTGTTCGGCCGAGGCACGGCCCGCTGACTCATAGCCAGCGCGCTTTCGCGCTCAGGGCCAGCGCGCTTTCGCGCCCGGCGCGATGGTCGGCGGTGCGGCGTTCAGCGTCTCGATCGCGAAGCCGGCCGCCGCCTTGTAGCGGGCCATGAAGGCCTCGCGCTCGGCGGCGGGAATCACCTCGTCGATGTTGTCGAACACGCCGCCGCAACGCTCGTCCACCAGCCCGAGGATGCCGAACGGGCCGGCGCCGCGGTTGCGCAGCACCAGGGCGGAGATGTCGGCGCACAGCCTGTCGTCGTAGGCGCGCAACGCGGCCGGCGTCACGCCGTGCTGCACCAGCATCGCACCGAGCACACGCGCATCGACGATGGCCTGGCTGGCACCGTTGCTGCCCACCGGGTACATCACGTGGGCGGCATCGCCGAGCAGCGCGACGCGGCCATCCACCCAGGTGGGCACCGGGTCGCGGTCGATCATCGGGTACTCGAACACTTCCGTCGCGCCGCGCAGCATCGCGGGAACGTCGAGCCAGCCGTAGTTCCAGCCCTCGAAGTGATGGATGAACTCGGACAGCTCGACGCGCCGGTTCCAGTCGCCCTGCCGCCAGCCGCCGGCGTTGTCGACCGTGATCTCGGCGATCCAGTTGATGGTGGCCAGGCCCGTGGCGGCGTCGGGCGGCGAGATCGGGTAGAGCACCACGCGGTGGCGCAGGCTGCCCACGCCGACGAAGGAGGCGCCGCTGCGGATCGGCACGCCCGGCGTGGTGCCGCGCCACATGATCGCGCCGCCCCACTGGATGGGCGGCTGGTCGGGGTGCATCTGCGCGCGCACCGGCGAATGCAGGCCGTCGGCGGCCACCAGCAGCGAGCCGGCGACTTCCAGGCGCCGGCCGTCGCGCGTCTCGACCAGCGCGACCACGCCGTGTTCGTCCTGGCGGTAGCCCACCACACGATGGCCGAGCCGCACGGCGTCGGGCCCGAGGCGTTCGCGCACCGTGCGGTACAGCAGCATCTGCAGCTGCCCGCGGTGCACCGAGTACTGCGGCCAGCGGTAGCCGGCCCGCAAGCCGCGCGGTTCCGAGTACACATCGTTGCCGTTGCGGCCCACCAGCGCCCACTCGCGGGCCTGGATGCCGATGGTGTCGAGCAGTTTGTCGTCGATGCCCAGGTCGTACAGCTCGCGCACCGCGTTGGGCTGCAGGTTGATGCCCACGCCCAAGGGCGCCAATTCGGCCACCGACTCGAGCACGACGCAGGGCACGCCGAGCTGATGCAGGGTGAGCGCCGTGGCCATGCCGCCGATGCCGCCGCCGGCGATCAGTACCGGGTGCGTGTTGCCGTTGTTGTGTTGTGTTGTCTCCGCCATGGCGGTGGATTGTCGGCGAAGGTCGGCGGACGCCCAGCGCCGGTCCAGCGACCCTTCGCGAATCGGTGCAGGCGCATGGGCGGCGAGTGCTGCCGACATGTTTGCCGCGGTTGCCGCCGGTGGCCGCTGGCGCGCGACCTCACGGTCGCTGGCACCAAGCGGTCATTGGGCCGTGCGACTGGTGCTGGCCCGAACGGCCGCTGTACGAGGTGGTGCGGTCGTAGGACTCCGGCCATCGGGCGGGTACCGCGTGACCGACCGCTCTCACGTTACCTGGACTGGCGGTAGCGACCCATCGCTGCCATTCAGCGCAACGAAAACCGGCCGCTCGCCGTGAGCGTGGCGCGCAACGGCGGCGAGGGTCGGTAGGTCGAGCATGCGCATGCCGATGTCTGCTTTAGGGAACGAGGCGCAGCAGCAGCGGCAGCGTGGCCAGCCCGTTGCGCGCCGAGCCTGCAGCGACGAGCCGGCCGTCGGGCTGCAGCAGCAGGTCGTTGGCGCCGTCCGCGCTGTTGAACAGGTCGAACACCTGCGCGCCGTTGTTGCCGAAGCTGGTGTCGGGCACACCGTTGGGGCCGAAGCGCGCCAGCGCGACGTCGAAGGAGGTGGCGGTATTCACCGCGTGCCCGGCGAGCACGATGCGGCCGTCGGCCTGGACCACGATCGCGTTCGGGCTGTCGTTTCCGCTGCCGATGTGGCGGAACGCAAAGCCGTCGCTGCCGAACGCAGCGTCACGCTCGCCAGCCGTCGTCAGGCGCAGCACGCCGAAGGCGAAGTTGCCCACGTCCGAGTACCCCACTGCCAGCACCAGCTTTCCGTCGGGCTGCACGGCAATCGCGGTCGCCTCGTCCCAGTTGGCGCTCAAGTCGAAGGTGCGCGCACCGTTGCTGCCGAAGCCGGTGTCCAGCTTGCCATCGGCGTTGAAGCGCACGACGCTAACGTCCGACTCGTCGCCGCGGCTGTAGCTCACGCGGCCGGCGACGACGATCTTGCCGTCGCTCTGCAGCGCCGCCGCGTAGCCGAAGTCGATCGAGCCGATCTCGGCCGCCGCGCGACCGCCGCTGCCGAAGCCTGTGTCGAGCGTGCCATCGGCGTTGAGCCGGGCGACGGCGAAGCCGGTGTCGTCCGTGGTCGAGGTCAGCGTCGTCGTCGCGAAGCCGGCCAGCACGATGCGCCCATCGGGCTGCAGCAGCACGCGCGTTGCGCGGTCGGGGCCGGCGACCCAGTCGACCTGCAGCGCCTGGCCGCCGTTGAAGCCGGCGTCGCGGCTGCCGTCGGCGTTCAAGCGCGCGGCGGCGAAGTCGTCACCCAGCGACGATGCACCGCTGGCGCGCGCCTTGCCGACGGCGACGATGCGGCCGTCGGGCTGCACGGCGACATCGAAGATCTGGTTGTTGCCGTCCGCGCCGAGCACCGAGGCGACGCTGCCATTGGTGCCGAACGAGGTGTCGGGCGAACCGTCGGCGTGGTAGCGAGCCAGGGCATTGCCGATGGCTGCAACGATGCGCCCGTCGGCCTGCAGCGCGATCGCCTTGATCTCGCCGCCGGGGCCGGCCGTGGCGATGCCGCCGTTGCCGAAACTTGCATCCAGGCCTGCGGGCGGGGGGGGCGTGACGCAATCGACCGCGATGTCGGTCACGTTGGCCGTGGCCACCGTGCCGCTGCCGCGGTTGACGGTGCACACCTGTGCCGGGCCGGAGGGTTGCGTGGCCACGCGCACGTCGTAGGCGGCGCCGGAGAAGTAGGCGCGGTTGAAGACGAAGCTGCCGTTGGCCACGATCGGCAGCGAGATGAACTGCGCCCGATCTTCCAGCACGAGGCCGCTTCCGGCCAGGCCGGTGACGGAGCCGCCGACGGTACGCACTGGCGGCGGGTTCGTGGGCTGCAC
>NZ_CALRZC010000238.1:0-12401 GCF_943372545.1 Variovorax sp. YR752
GAGGGTGCGAGGCGATGTCGTCATCGGGCCAGTCTGTAGCCCGGGCGGCGCGAAAGCTATCAGATTCGTGCGCCTGCGCCGGCCGGCCCGAGCGCGCGGCGGGCGTCGCCGAGCGTGACGCCGACGGCGCGCCGGAACACGGCGCCCAGGTGGCTCTGGCTGCAGTAGCCCAGGTCGTGCGCGAGGCCGGCGAGGTCGCGCTCGCCGTCGGCCAGCCGCTCCATCGCCGACGCCAGCCGCAGGTGCTGGCGGTACTGGTGCAGGCTCAGGCCGGTCTGCTGGCGGAAGCGGCGCGCCAGGTGAAAGGGCGAGCGCGACACGGCCTCGGCCAGTTCGTCCAGCGAGAGATGCCGCGCGCCCGCACCGCTGCCTTCGGACAGCAGCAGTTGCCGTGCACGCGCGACGGCGCCGTGCCATGGCACCTGATGCGGCGCGCGGCCCAGTTCGGCGACGAGCGCGGCCACCAGGGCCGCGGCCTGTGCGCTGTCGGTGTCCGGCAGTTGGCGTCGCGCCGCGTGCATGCGGTACAGCGCCTGCGGCGTCAGCAGGCAGACGCTCACGCCCGCCGCGCTTGCACCGTGGGCCGGGCTCACCGATGCGTGGCCGCTGACCACGAGGCTGTGCCGCACGGTCGCGGTCTCGGGTCGCAGCCGGTAGGCGGTGGCATCGCCGAAGCGGATGGCGGTGAGCGCGTCGGTCAGCCAGGTGTGGTCGCCCGAGCGCACGTCGAGCCGCGTGCGTCCGATGGGGAAGACCACGCGCGGCGAGGCCACGGTGTACAGGTCGCTCCACGCGGGCCCCAGCGGCGCGTGCAGGCGCACATGCGCCACCTCGAACCCGCGCCCGGCATAGAGAAGGGTGCGGTCTTGCGGCATGGAAAGAGTGAAAGGTCGATCAGCCCAGCGCGGTCCAGCTGCAGCGCAGCTCGTACTGCGCACCGCGGTAGCTGAGCGTGCCCGTCGCGCCCGCTACGCGCAGCGCCACGGCCACCTGAGGCCGTTCGAGGCCGGTGCCGCGCACGCGCATGAGCTGCTGGCGATGGTCGACGAAGCGCTGCTGCAGGGTGAAGCGCTCGCTCCCCTCGGTGCCCGGGCCGGTGCGCGCGACGATGAGTTCGGTCAGCTGGCCGGTCGACAGGCTGAACTGGATCTCGACCGCGTAGGGCCGGCCATCGCACTGCAGGCTGCCGTTCGCAAAGGCGGGCGACAGGCCAAGGAGCAGAAAGCAGGGCAGGGCGAGAGCGAGGAGGCGGCGGTGCATGTCGCAGTAGGTGCAGGTGCAGGTGGCGGCCCGCCACCATACCCCAAGCAGGTGAAACACACCCGCACACATCCGCACACACCCGCCGGCGCGTCACCCCACCTTGCGCGCGCGCCCTTCCCAGTGCGGCTCGCGCAGCTTGTACTTGAGCATCTTCCCCGCCGGCGACAGCGGAATCTCGGCGCGAAACTCCACGCTGCGCGGGCACTTGTAGCCGGCGATCAGCGTCTTGCAGTGCGTCACCAGCGCCTCGGCGCTCAGGGCTTCGCCGGCGCGCAGCACGACCACGGCATGCACGCGCTCGCCCCACTGGTCGTCGGGCACGCCGACCACGGCGCACATCGAAACCTGCGGCAGTTGGGTGATGGCGTTCTCGACCTCGGCCGAATAGATGTTCTCGCCGCCGCTGACGATCATGTCCTTGAGCCGGTCGACCACGTAGACGAAACCGTCGGCGTCCATCACGCCGCCGTCGCCGGTGTGCATCCAGCCGTCGCGCAACACCTCGGCGGTCTGCTCGGGCTTGTTCCAGTAGCCGGCCATCACCATCGGGCCGCGCGCGGCGATCTCGCCGACGGTGCCGTTGGGCACGGGGCGGCCTTCGGTGTCGACGATGCGCACTTCGGCGATGGGCACGGGCCGCCCGGCCGAGCGGCGGCGCGCGGCCGGCTGGTCGGGGTGGTGGCACCACGTGGGCAGCACGGTGACCACGGGCGACAGCTCGGTCATGCCGTAGAGCTGGCAGAAGCCCGCGCGCGGCAGCTTGTCGATGGCCTGCAGCAGCAGCGCATCGTCGATGGGCGCGGCGCCGTACAGCACGAGCTGCAGCGGCGTGGTGTCGAACTCGGCAAAGCGTGAATGCTCGATGAGCCGCTTGAGCATGGTGGGCACCATGAAGGTCTCGCTGGCGCGCTCGTTCTGGATGGCCTCCAGCACCTTCACTTCGTCGAAGGCCGGAATGATGACCTGCGTGCACAGCCGCATCATCAGCTGCAGCGTGAGGCCGGCGCCACCGACGTGGAACATGGGCGCCATGTTCAGGCCCACGGCCTCGGCGGGGCGCGTGGCCGCCATGTTGGCCGAGAGCTGGCCGCTGTAGAGGTTGCCGTGCGTGAGCATCACGCCCTTGGGCAGGCCGGTGGTGCCGCCGGTGTACATCACGGCGGCCAGGTCGGTGCCGCCGCGCCGCGCATCGGGCACGGGCTGCGCCTGCGCCATGAGCGCCTCGGCATCGGCCATGCCTTCGGGCGCGGGGCCGTCGCCGAAGTGCACCAGCGTCTTCAGCGAGCGCGAGAGTTCGCGCTGCTGCTGCGCCACGGCGCCGAAGTGCGCGTCGGACAGCAGGATGCGCGTGTCGCAGTCGTCCAGCGAGTACGCGACCTCGCGCGCGCTCCAGCGGATGTTGACGGGGTTGATCACGCCGCCCGCCCACCAGGTGGCGTAGAGGTACTCCACGTAGCGGTCGGAGTTCAGCGCCAGCAGGCCCACGCGGTCGCCGGGTTGCAGGCCGAGCGACTGCAGCACGGCCGCGAGCCGCGCCACGCGGTCGACGAACTGGGCAAAGGTGCTGCGGCGCTCGCCGCACACGAGGGCGGTGGCGCCGGGGCGTTCCTGCAGGGCTTTGTGCAGGGGCTGGGTGAGGTCCATGAGCTGCGGTCTCCGTCGGTCGGTTCGTTGTTGTGCGCCGAGTATGGAAGGGCCGCGCCGCGCCGGCATCGTCGGAAGCGACGGGATCGAAAGCGCCGTGGCGGCCAAAGTCGTCGGAAGCGACGGTGACCGTCGCCGGGCTGCGCGCGACCATCGCCGAAGAACGACAGATTCGACCGAACGACCGACCGGAGACGCGCCATGACTTCCTCTTTCACCGTCCTTACCGACACCACCCGCCGTCGCCTGCTCGGTGGCGCCGCGCTTGCCGCTGCGGGCACCGCGCTGCCCTTCATGGCGCGCGCCCAGGGCCTGTTCGGCAAGCAGCCGATCACGCTGCTGGTGCCCTACCCCGCGGGCGGCGCCACCGACGTGCAGGCGCGTGCGCTGGCCCTGGCGGCCTCGCGCGAGCTGAAGCAGCAGATCGTGATCCTCAACCAGCCCGGCGTGGCCGCCACGCTGGCGCCGACCACCATGGCGCGCAAGGCCGCGCCCGACGGCTACACGCTGTCGCTCATGCTGAGTTCGCTGTACCGGCTGCCGCATCTGCAGAAGGTGAGCTACGACCCGGCCACCGACTTCACCTACGTGGCCAACGTGACGGCCGCCACGCTGGGCATCACGGTGCGCCAGGACGCGCCGTGGAAAGACCTGAACGCGCTGCTGGCCGCGGCCAAGGCCAAGCCGGGCGAGGTGTCGTACGGCACCACCGGGCGCGGCGGCACCTCGCACGTGTCGATGGAGCGGCTGGCCGCACTGGCCGGCGTGAAGTTCAACTTCATTCCCTTCAAGGGCGCGGCCGAGCTGTACAACGCGCTCATGGGCGGCCATGTGGACGCGGTCTCCGAGGCCGGCTTCGGCGCCGCCGTGGCGGGCGGGCGCGTGCGCCTGCTGGCCACCTTCAACGAGGCGCGCTCGCCCACGCGGCTGAACGTGCCGACCGTGAAGGAGCTGGGCTACGACGTGGTGGCCAACGGCTCGTGGGGCATTGCCGGCCCGCGCGGCATGGACCCGAAGGTGGTGCAGGCGCTGCAGGAGGCTTTCCGCAAGGCCGTGGACGACCCCGAGTTCGTTCGCACGCTCGACCTGAACGACTACGTCAAGTTCTACATGGACAGCCCCGCGTACACGGCCTGGGCGCACAAGACCTATGCCGACGAGAAGCGCTTCGTGAGCGACCTGCGTATCAAGCTCGACGACTGAAGTTCACGACGAAGCCCTTCCCGCGAACGCGACCCCCTTTCTTTCCTGCCATGACTTCTTCTTCCTCTTCCCTTCACTGCTTTCTCCACCCGAAGGCCATCGCCTTCGTCGGCGCCACCGAGCGCTCGGTGTGGTCCAACGCGGCGCTCGCCAGCCTGCGCACGCTGGGCTACGCGGGCAAGCTCTACCCGGTCAACCGGCGCGGCGGCAGCTTCCATGGCATCGCGGCCGCCACCTCGGCCGAGGCCATCGGCGAGCCGGTCGACACGGCATTGCTCATGGTGCCGGCTGACGCGCTCGACGACGCCCTGGCCGACCTGCAGCGCGCGGGCATCGGCAACGCGGTGCTGCTGAGCTCGGGCTTTGCCGAGGCCGGCGAGGAAGGCCGCGAGCGCCAGCACCAGCTCACGGCCAAGGCGCGATCGCGCGGCCTGCGCATCCTCGGGCCCAACTGCCTGGGCTTCGTCAACTACGTCGACCGCTCGGCCGTGTGGACCGCCTCGCTGCGTGAGCCGCTGCCGGCGGGTACGCTGGGCATCGTGTCGCAAAGCGGCGCGCTCGCGGGGCAGCTGTCGTTCATGGCGCAGGTGCACGGCATCGGCCTGAGCCGCATGGTGTCGACCGGCAACGAGTCGGACATCGACATCGCCGAGGTCATCGACTACCTGGTGGACGACGAGCACACGCGTTCCATTGCGGTGTTCGCCGAGACCGTGCGCGACCCGCAGCGCTTTGCCGTCGCGGCCGAGCGCGCGCTGGCCGTGGCCAAGCCCATCGTCGTGCTGAAGATGGGCAGCAGCGAGATCACGGCGCAGGCCGCGCAGGCCCACACCGGCTCGCTGGTGGGCGACGACCGCGTGTTCGACGCCATGTGCCAGCGCCTGGGCCTGATGCGTGTGCGCTCCATCGAAGACCTGGTGTTCACCGCCGCCTTCGCCAGCATGACCGGGCCCTTCGCGGCCGGCGGGCTCGCGGCGGTGTCGATGTCGGGCGGCATGTGCGAGATCTTTGCCGAGCGCGCCGAAGAAGAAGGCCTGGTGCTCACGCCGCTCGCGCCCACCACCGAGGCCGCGCTGCGCGAGGTGCTGCCGGGCTACGGCACGCCGCAGAACCCGCTGGACGTGACCGGCGCGGCCATGCTGCAGCCCGAGCTGTTCGGCCACGCGCTCGACGCGCTGGTGCGCGACCCCGCGCTGGGCGCCGCCATCGTCGTGGCCGACGTGCCCAACGCACCGGCCAACGACACGCCGCTCAACCGCGCCGTGCTCGCGCAGGTGGCGCGTGGGCTGGCCGCCAGCCCGGTGCCGGCCATCGTCTGCAGCCACTACGTGATGCAGGTGAGCGAGCGATCGCGCGAGCTCATCGCCGAGACCGGCATCCGGCACATCGCCTGCGGCATTCACCACGCGATGAGTGCGGCGGGTGCGGTGCACCGCTGGTCTGAAACGCTGCGCCGGCGTCAACACGCGCAAGGTGTCGCTGCTGCCGTGCCGGCCACCCCGCCCACGCAGCCCTTGCGTTCGGAGCGCGAGACGCTCGACTGGCTCTCGCAGCGCGGCGTGCCCGTGGTGCCTGTTCGGCTGTCACGCAGCGCCGACGAAGCCGCGCGCTTCGCCGAAGAAATCGGCGGCCCGGTCGTGCTGAAGATCGCCTCGGCGCAGATCGCGCACAAGACCGAGGTCGGCGGCGTGGCGCTCAACCTGCAAGGCGCCGACGCGGTGCGTGCCGCCTGGCAGGCGATGGATGCGCGCGTGCGTGCCGCGCGGCCCGAGGCCGAGATCGACGGCATCCTGGTCGCGCCGATGCGGCAAGGCGGGCTCGAGCTGTTCGTCGGCACCGTGCGCGATCCGCAGTGGGGCCCGGCGCTTGCCGTGGGGCTCGGCGGCATCTGGGTCGAGGCGCTGCGTGACACCAGCCTGCGCCTGCTGCCCGTGACGCCGGCCGAGGTGAAGGACATGCTGGCCGAGTTGCGCGGTGCGCGCCTGCTCGACGGCTGGCGCGGCGCGCCCGCGGCCGACCGCGACGCCATCGCCGAAGCCGTGGCCGCCATCGGCAACGCCGCGCTCGCACTCGGGCCCGAGCTGGTCTCGCTCGAAGTCAACCCGCTGCGGGTGGACGGCCGCACGGTCGAGGCGCTCGATGCGCTGGCCGTGTGGGGCGCCGCCGGCTGAGCAGAACTTCATCTTCAAAAGAATCAACAGGAGACATCTTCATGCTGCAACGACGTCGATTCGCGCAATGGGGCGCGAGCGGACTGCTGGCCCCCACGCTGGGTGCCCTGCCGAAAGCGCAAGCGGCCGACGCCTACCCGACCCAGCCGATCAAGGTGATCGTGTCGTCGGCGGCCGGTGGGCTGGTCGACGGCATCGCGCGCACCATCGGCGAACGCATCGCCAAGCCGCTGGGCCAGCCGGTGCTCATCGACCCGAAGCCCGGTGCCAACGGCGCCATTGCCGCGTCCTTCGTGGCCAAGGCGCCGGCCGACGGCCACACGCTGCTGTTCGCCGTCAACTCCTTCGTGCTCGCGCCGCTGCTGATGGCCAAGCCCGGCTACGACGTGTTCAAGGACTTCGCGCCCGTGTCGCTGTCGAACTACGGCCTGCTCGTGTTCGCAGTGGGCGAGGGCGTGCCTGCAAAGAGCATGCGCGAGTTCGTCGCCATGGCCAAGGCGCAGCCCGGCAAGCTGAGCTTCGGCTCCGCGGGGCAGGGCTCGTCGGGCCACCTCTACGGCGAGAAGCTGATGCGCGACGAAGGCCTGCAGATGACGCACGTGCCCTACAAGGGCGGCGCGCCGCTGATGATCGACATCCTCGGCGGCCAGGTGCAGGGCGGTTTCGTCACCATGGGCGAAGCGCTGCCGCACGCGAAGTCGGGCCGCGCGAAATTGCTCGGCGTGTTCGGCACGCGCCGCATGCCGCTCGCACCACAGATACCCACCTTCACCGAGCAAGGCTTCAAGGGCTACGAGCACGGCGGCTTCTGGGGCTTCTTCGCGCCCACGGGCACGCCGCAGCCGGCCATCGACAAGCTGGCCGGCGCGGTGCGAAAGGCCGTGGCACAGCCCGATCTTCAGGAACGCATGATCGGCCTGGGGCTCGAGCCTTCGGGTGAAGGGCCGGGTGAGTTGATGGCGGCGGTGCGGCGGGAGAACCTGTTGTGGTCGCGGCTGATCAAGGACATGAACCTGAAGCTCGAATAGAGCCTGTTTGCAAGCGCCCGCGCTTATCGCGCGGGGCTGGGCACACAGGTGTGTTCGGCGGCCCTGTAAATGCGCGATACATGCGGCGCGAAATTTACACATCACTGGCGCTTTGCCGCCCCCTGCGCAGAATCGTTTGGACCGAAAAGAAACGATCAAAAAGGGGAGTGGTTGTGGCTACACAAGCAGCGCCGAAGAGCGGGTTCGACAAGTGGAAAGAGGGAATCCTTCGCGCACCTGGAGATCCGAAGTGGGACATCTGGGACCGAGAGATCAGAACCGCTGTCAGTGAGTTCAACCAGCACCTGGCGACCACCACCGGGTACGTGCCGTTGGATTGGCGGGTCGTCAAGGCGATGGTGTGGGTCGAGTCCGGGGCGGGCAATCCCCAGTGGCTCATCAAGCCGATGCAGATCGGTGTTGTCGGCGACGCCGGCATGGATGCACTGCTCTCCGGCAACGAGGGTGGTGACCTCATCCTTCCGCCAATCTGGAAAGAGCGACTGACCGTTTTGTCTGTTCGCACGGTTCCGTCGCACAACATCCGGGCTGGCATCGGCTATCTTCTGATGAAGGCGGCGTACTACGAGCACCGCAGCGTGTCGCCCGCGGGGTCTTCGGTTTTTGAGGTGACCGTCCAGCCTGGAGACAGCCTCGACAAGATCGCACGCGCCAACGGCTCGACCACCGAGGTCATGACAAGGCTGAACCCCACGGCCGGTACCTTGCGCGTCGGGCAAGTCCTGAAGTGCCAGAAGGCCGTGCTCCAACGCGTCATCGTGGGTTGGCGGCCCATGACGCCGGCGTTGCTCGTGGGGCGGTACAACGGCGGCGGCGACGCCACGTACAGGACGAAGATCAATACAACGCTGTCACTCGTGCTCAGCGGAAGGGAATGAACATGCGTTCGGTAATTCTTGTGGCGACGATTCTCTGCAGCGTGTCTGCAATTGCAGCGCCGTCCCGTGCGTCCCGTGTGGTGCAGAGCGAATACGCGATCCGGCTGGCATGCGGGAATGAGTTTTTCTCGATGGCCGACGTCCGTGAATGCCTGGACAAGAAGGAAGTGGAAAGCGAGACCAACTTGAAGCGTGCCGAAGCGAACCTGCTGCGCGCCATCGGCAAGTGGGATATCGAGCCTCCCTACATCGCAGCCTCCAAGGCCAAGCTGGCCGCCGCGAGAAAATCGTTCGCCAAGTACCGGGAAGACCACTGCGCCTACGCCAAGTCCGTGGGCGGAACGGCGATCGGCAACGCACTCGAGATGCGGCGAGCGGCGTGCGTGGCCGAGCTCAACAATCAGCGCGCCGAGCAACTGCGGATCTCCGCAGCCGACGGCCAGTTCAAGTAGGCGGGTCGGGCGGTCACTCGGCCCGCGCCACGACCCCCGCGCTCACCAGCGCATCCACCGCAGCCTGCTCGAACCCGAACTCCCCCAACACCTCATCCGTGTGCTCCCCCAGCGACGGCGCCAGCCGCTGCACGCCGCCCGGCGTGGCCGACAGCGTGAACGGCACACCGGGAAAACGCAGCGTGCCTTCGGTCGGGTGCTCGGCGTCGTGCCACAGGCCGCTGGCTTTCAGCTGTGGATCGTCGGGCAGCTGCTGCAGCGTCTGGATCGGCATCGCCGGAATGTCGGCCTGGCGGAACGCCGCGACCCACTCGGCCGTGGTGCGCGCGCCGGTGGCGCGTTCGAGTTCGCCGAACACCACCGTGTGGTTGCGCACGCGCGCGGCCAGCGTGGCAAAGCGTTCGTCTTCGCGCAGCTCGGGGCGGCCCACCACCTCGAAGAAGCGCAGCCACTGCGCGTCGGTGTAGGGCACCAGCGCGATGTAGCCGTCGGCCGTGCGAAAAGGCTTGCGCACGCCGGAGCGGATCGAGCCGTAGACCATGTCGTCGATGGGCGGCTGGAAGGTGTGGCCCCACAGGTGCTCCACCATGTTGAAGGCCGTCATGGTCTCGAACATCGGCACGTCGACCGCTTGCCCCTGGCCGCTGCGTTCGCGGTGGAACAGCGCGGTGACGATGGCGTACGCCGCGTACAGCGCCGTGGTCTTGTCGGCCACGAGCGCGGGCATGTAGCGCGGCTCGCCGGTGTAGATCGATTGCAGCTGCGCCAGGCCCGACGCGGCCTGGATGATGTCGTCGAAGGCCGGCAGGCCCGCATACGGCCCCTCGTCCGAGAAGCCCTTGACGTGCGCGCTCACGAGGCGCGGGTTGAGTGCATGCAGCCGCGCCGCGTCGATGCCGATGCGCGCCGCTGCGTCGGTGCGCACCGAATGCACGAGCACGTCGCTGCCGCGCACCAGCGTGTCGAGCACCTCGCGCGCGGCGGGCTGCTTCAGGTCGAGCACGAGGCTGCGCTTGTTCCGGTTGCACGACAGGTACAGCGACGACATGCCCTTGTGCCGCGCAGGCCCGACCGAGCGGGCCAGGTCGCCCTGCGGCGCCTCGACCTTGATGACGTCGGCGCCCATGTCGGCCAGCATCTGGCTGGCCAGCGGGCCGAGCACCACGGACGAGAGGTCGAGCACCTTGACGCCTTCGAGGGCGCCGCGAAAAAGTGGAGGGGGTGTCATCGGTCAGTCCTCCAGGCGGATGCCGGTCTTGTCGATCACGCGCTTCCAGGTGTCGGCGTCCTGGCGCAGCACCACGGAGAATTCGGCGGCCGTGCTGCCCACGGGCTCGATGTTCATGTCGCGCATCTTCTTTTGCACTTCGGGCTTGGCGATGATGGCGGCGACGGCCTTCGACATCTTGTCCACGCGCGGCTGCGGCGTGCCGGCCGGCAGGAAGAGCCCAATCCACGCATAGGGCTCGAAGCCCGTGTAGCCCGCTTGCTGGAAGGTCGGCACCTGCGGCAGCGTGGCCGAGCGTTGCGTGCCCAGTGCCGCGAGCGCGCGCAGCTTGCCGCTTTGCAGGTAAGGCAGGGCGGTGCCGGTGTCGAGCACGGCCACGCGGATGTGGCCGCCGAGCAGGTCGGTCACCATGGGCGCGGCGCCCTTGTAGGGCACGTGCGGCATGTCGACGCCGGCTTCCTTCTTGAACCGCTCGCCGTAGATGTGCGAGGTGGTCGCCACGCCGGTTGAGCCGTACGCGTATTTGCCGGGCTCGGCCTTGAGCAGTGTGACGAGTTCGGCCAGCGTCTTGGCGGGCACATCGGGCGTCACGACGAGTGCCGAGGTCGATATGCCGATCTGCGACACGGCCGCGAAGTCTTTCACCGCGTCGTACGAAAGCTTGCGTTGCAGCGCGGGCATCTGCACGTGCGTGGTGACGGTGAAGAGGGCGGTGTGGCCGTCCTTCGGGGCGCGCGCGACGGCGGCGGCGCCGATGGTGCCGCTGGCGCCCACGCGGTTGTCGACGACGACGGGCTTGCCCCAGGCGGTGCCGAGTTCCTGCGCGACCAGCCGCGCGATGTTGTCGGTGATGCCGCCGGCGGGGAAGGGCACGACGAGCGTGACGGGTTGCGAGGGGTAGTCGGCCGGTGGCTGTTGCGCGGCGGCGGGCAGGGCGAACAAGGCCGCGAGTGCAATGCCGAGCATGGAGGAAAGACGTGTCATGGCGGGTTGCTTCAATCGAGCTTGATGTTCTTGGCCTGAATCACCTGCTTCCACCGCGCGTGATCCGCGCGCATGGTGGCCGCGGGCAGGTAGATGCCGAACCAGCCAACCGACTCCATGCCGGCGAAGCCCTGTTCCTTGAAGGTGGGCACGCCGGCCGCGAGTGGGGCGCGTGCGGTGCCGACCACGGCATCGACGGTGCCGCCGAGCAGGTCGGTGATGGCCGGCGCCTCGCCCTTGTAGGGCGCGTGCAGCAGCTGGATGCCCGCGGCGTCCTGCAGCACTTCGGCGTACAGGTGGGCGCTCGATCCGTTGCCGTAGGAGCCGTACGAGTACTTGCCGGGCGCGGCGCGCGCGAGCTTGACGAAGCCGTCGAGCGTGTCGACGCCGAGCTTGTTGCTCACGGTGAAGACGATGGGCAGGCGGCCGGCTTCGGAGACGGGCACGAAGTCCTTGAACGGGTCGAAGCCGGCGTTGGGGTACAGCAGCGGGTTCTGGATGATCGAGGTCAGCGAGAACAGCACGGTGTAGCCGTCGGCCGGTGCGCGCTGCACGGCGGTGATGCCGATCTGTCCGTTGCCGCCGGGGCGGTTGTCGACGATGACGCTCTGGCCGAGTCGCTTGCCCAGGCCCTCGGCAACGATGCGCGCGAACACGTCGGTGCCGCCGCCCGCTGCGTAGGGAACGATCATGCGGATGGGTTTGTCGGGCCAGGTGGTCGCTTGTTGTTGCGCGAAGGCGCTGCCGGTGGCCAGGGCGGCTGCCAGCGCGAGGGCGCGGCGGCGGGTGAATCTGCTGCGGTGCATGTCTGTCTTGTCTCCGATGGTTTTTCTGTCTTGGCGCGATGATTCAGAGCGGCAGGCTCACGACGGCGAGGCCGGGGCCGACCGATACGCCGTGGCGGTTCTCGCTCCACAGGCGCAGGTCGAGGCGGTGGCGGTGCGCGGCATCGGCGCTGTCGTCGATCCACTTGCGCTCGACCTGGCCACGCACGGTGACGGTGTCGCCCGCGGTGTTGAACGACTTCATGCGAAAGCCGCGGATGGCATGCAGCACGCCGGCGGTGCCGATGTACTCGCGAATCGTGCGTTCCCACATGCCCTGCAGCAGCAGGACGTTGGCGTACATCTCGGGGGCGCCGGTCGATTGCGCGTGCTCGGTGTTGTGATGGATCGCGTTGAAGTCGCGGTTGGCGCCGGCGGCCATCACGAGGCGGTAGACGGTGAGGGGGAAGGGCACGGGGTTCAACGTGTCGCCTTCGTTGACTTCGTTCCAGCGGCGTTGTTCTTGCCAATTCATCTTGTTGCTCTGCTTTCTTTGTTCAGGGCGCGTGCGCATGGCACTGGGTACTTCCCTCCGCGAATGTCCCCCGGCCTGCGGCCTCCGGCGGGCTCAACCCGTCGATGCAACACTTCAGCGACGAATCGAGGTGTTAATTGACGAAGAGCACAGGTCAGCGAGTTCATCCGTCGGCTGCGCAGCAGCGGGAGATATGGAATCGATGGAAGCAAGGCGAGCGGATCGCCGAG
>NZ_CALRZC010000239.1:0-12297 GCF_943372545.1 Variovorax sp. YR752
ATCGATCTTCTTCGCTTCTATGAGCTTTCGAATAGCGTAACAACCGAGCATTACTCGCTTCTCCACATCGGCGAATGTGCCATCTGACCAGCGTTGCTGAGACAGTCGCCTCTCGAGCGACAAGGCCGACTTTAGAAGGTCGTTTTTCCAGAAGCGCGATTCGTGAATCATGGGAGCCGATCCTGCCATACAGGCATCCAGCGCAGAGCGCTTGTCACTCCCTCGTCGACAGCGCGGACCACTTGCAGCAAGAGCAGACGGGAAATAGTGCCTTGTAATGGCGTTGTAGAGGACCGAAGGCTGTCGGCAATGCAGACGAACGCAGTCGCTAGGATGCGGGAAGTGATCGAAGCCTCTCCAGAATCCTCAGGATGTGCATTGGGAGGGCGCCATTGAAGTACTCGAACATCAACGGATTTCCGGCAAAAAAGTGTGATGAAAGCTCGACCCAGGTCTTGACTTCGATGGCTCCATTCAGCTTGAAGACCTTCTTGGACGTCGGCTTCACGTGTTGCGTGCTCTTGTACGTCATGCTGAAATCACTGTCGCGGCGCGCAAAGTACTCCGCAGCGGTGAGGTACTGGATTGCGCCGTCGAAGTGGCGGAAAGTGCCACGTTGCGTGTCGAACTCGGCGTGGAGATAGCGGGCGGGGTGGAATAGGCCGTTACCCAACTTCAGCTGAACATCTTCCGTCTTCAGCTCCAACGCCTGGAACGTCTTGATGTCACCGGCGTTGGACCATTTCACATCGATGCAGTAGGCGTCCGCGAAGAACATTTGTACGCGTGAATTGCTCAGTTCTGCAGGTGGCCTGAGCTTCACGTTTCCGGGTGCGATCTGTGAGACGTCCTCATTGAACGGTGGCCCGTACCAAGTGTCGGCTTCCATGTACATCGGGCCATCCAGGTCTATCCGCACCCTGTCCTCGTCAAGAGCGACAGATTTTTGCAAACCGTCGTTGTCGAGGGCCCAGAACAAGTCGATGAACCTCGGGGCCCAGTTGTTCTTGAGGCGCATCTGCCTGCGAAAGCAGGGGTGCGCCATAGCGATAAATCCGTCCCCGCGAAGGCACCCTCCGCCGATATTGCTGAGTTCGAGCGTTCGCCTTAGATCCGGCCAACCAAAAAGCCCGTCGCGGCCATTGGGTTCGATGTCGAGCAGCGCTCGCAAGAGCGCGGGGGCAGATGCCGTGACTCCGAGTGCAGGAGCGTGGTGGAAAGAGGCCTCTGTGAGAACGACGCCCTTTGACTGAGCTAGCCGCTTGAAGGTCTCGATCTGATCGACTGCATTGCGAAGCTCCTCTCTCTCCATTTCTCGCATGTCTTGCAGATGCTGGGCGAACATTTCATCGAAATTCGCGCCGGTCACCTATGGACTCCAGTTAATGGACTCATTCAATCGACGCCCTTCACAAGTATTCGATGTAGAGGTTAGAGCTAGAGGTTCAAGCTGCGCGTGCAATGATCGCACTCGGCGCCCCGGAAGTTAGGGGAGTCGGTTAGCTCTGGTCGCGTCCGATATTGTTTATGCCTTCTAGATAGCCCTCTAGCAAACCGTGCTGATGAAGGAGTCGGTATGAGTTCCGTGCAGCCGCATTTTCTCGATGTGAATCATCAATCAGGCACCAAGAACACTGCTCGGCACCACTGCCGATGGGCTCCTTGCAGCCCGAACAGAAGGTGGGGGAATGGGTGAAACTTCCGTTGGCGAAGATGGTCGGCTCTCCACTGAGGGCAACAAAGAATGGAATGCCGGAAGTTCGACCAATTTTCATCTGTAGAAACCGACAGCCAATTGAGTCGGCGTGGCCGCGCAGAACGGTCACCGTTTCTTCTGATGCTCTTGGTCCGCACACGATCGACTTTATGCAACTCGTAGGTACATCAAGTAGAACCATCCCATCACGCTTGGTGATCTCTGACTCATCGGCAACCATCCTTCGCTCCATTTCATAGCTCCAGCAAAGCTGCTTGGTGAAATAGGCAGCGTGAAAAACTGATGCCTGAAGGAAGTGCATGTATCTGAACTTTCCGATCACGTAGGCGCGATAGAGGTTTCCGGCGACCGCATCACTGGGCTCGTCTTGATAGGTGACGTCTTTAAAAAGGCTTTCAGGGAAGTGTCTGCTTAACTCATCCTCATCTAGTTCCAACGCGAACCCCTGAAGGTTGTTCGCGTAGTGAGCCCACATCGGAACTACCGAAGGTGATCGGGAGAAGCAAGTCGTCGGCAATTGCGGTAGATCCCCGACTACATCGCCATAGAAGGCGATTAATTCAGGCTTCTCGGTGAAGTCCATTGTGAGAAAAAGTTCATACGGATCGTTGAACTCAGTCGGGTAACCGCATTTCAAGGTCACGATCTCCGGGCCGGAAAATACCTTGTCGATGAACCCGTGGCCGACATACTTGTAAAGATGCTTGCTCATAAGGTAGGCCTCTAGCCATTTCAAATATGGCCTTGGCGCTGAGGATGCCATAGACCTCGTCGCCGTAGTAGACGCATATCAAGAAATCGCATCGACCGAAAAGTCGGACGCAATAGACGGTAGCAGTACCGCAACCGCACGCATCGCCACGATGAGGAAGTTCGTTTTGTTCGACTTGTCGTAGGCTGACTACTACAAGTCGAACAAATCAAAACCCCAAACCCGTCGCCGCTGAGGAGCTCAACGCTGCGGCATATCCTTAACCGAATACCCAAGGCTCACAGTCGCATCTTCCGGAATCGCGGGCATCGTCGCGTTCCACTTCAACCAGTCCGCCCGCATGGCCGCCAGCCGCTCGGGTTCTTTCTTTCCGAGGTTCGCGCGTTCGCGCTCATCCGCCGGAATGTTGAACAGGTACTCGTTGCCGTCGACCTTCAGGTACTTCCAGTCGCCGTCGCGCATCGCTTCCTGGCCGCGGTGGTTCATGCGCCAGTGCAGCGGGCGGCGGAAGCTTTGGGTCGCATCCTTCAGCACGGGCATGAGCGACACGCCGTCGAGCGGGTACGCTGCGTCGCCCTTCACGCCGGCGGCGTCGAGCATGGTGGCCGACCAGTCCATGGTCATGCACAGCTGGGTGCTCTCGCTGCCCTTGGCGATCACCTTCGGCCAGTGTGCGATCCATGGCACGCGGATGCCGCCTTCGGTCAAGTCCATCTTGCCGCCGACGAGCGGCCAGTTGTCCGAGAAGCGCTCGCCGCCGTTGTCGCTGGTGAACACGACGAGCGTGTTGTCGGCGATGCCGTGCTTTTCGAGCGCGGCCATGATCCAGCCGATGCCCTCGTCCATGTGATGGATCATGCGGCGGTACACATGAATGTTGCCGCCCGACAGGTCGAACAGGTTGTCCTTCACGAGCGGCGCCTTGTCGGCGTCGTCGCGGGTTTCCCAGGGCCAGTGCGGGGCGGTGTAGTGCAGGCTCAGGAAGAAGGGCGCCTCTTGCGTGGCCATGCGCTCGACGTAGTCGACGGCGCGCTTGGACAGCACGTCGGTCAGGTAGCCCTCGTCGTCCTTGTGCTCTTCTTCGCCGTACCAGAGGTCATGGCGGCCGGCCGAATCGCAGTGGGTGAAGTAGTCGACACCGCCCGACATGGGGCCGAAGAATTCTTCATACCCCGAGCGCAGCGGGCCGAAGCTGGGCGGGTAGCCCAGGTGCCACTTGCCGATGAGCGCGGTCTTGTAGCCGCTGTCTTTCAGCAGCGACGGCAGGGTGGGGTGCTCGGTGGGCAGGCCCAGCGTGGTGCTGCCGCGGCTCTTGCTGTTGATGGGCTCTTCGGCCGCGCCGCGCAGGCGGTACTGGTACCGCGCGGTGATCATCGCGAAGCGCGTGGGCGAGCACACGGGCGAGTTCGAGTAGCCCTGCGTGAGCTTCAAACCGTTGGCGGCCAGGCCGTCGAGCACGGGCGACACGCGGCCAAAAGGCGCGTCGCGGCCGCCGTAGCAGCCGAGGTCGGCATAGCCGAGGTCGTCGGCCACGATGAAGATGATGTTGGGGCGGGTGCTGCCGTTGCTGCTGCTTGTCGTCATAGGTCGCTGGAAGGTTGGTTCTCTTCTTCAATCAGGGCTGGTAGCCGGACTTCTGCACGACCGGGGCCCACTGCGCCTTGTAGGCCTTGAGCATCGCGGCGGTCTGCGCCTGGGTGCTCACCACCGGCGTCATGCCGGCGTCCTTGAACTTGCGTTGGGTGTCGGGGTCTTGCATCACGGCGTGGATGGTGGTGGCCAGGCGTTCGACCTTGTCCTTGGGCATGGTGGCCGGCGCGAAGAAGGTGTTCCAGCCGGTGGCGGCGAGGTCGAGGCCGGCTTCCTTGAAGGTCGGAATATTCGGCGCGAAGGGCGAGCGCTTTTCGCCCGACAGCGCGAGGATGCGCAGCTTGCCGGCGTTGTGCTGCGGCAGCACGACGTCTTCGGTGTCGACGGCAATGGGCACCTGGCCGCCGATCAAATCATTCAGCAGCGGGGCCGAGCCGCGGTAGCCCACCACCTGGGTCTGCACCTTGGCCTTCTCGCCCACCATGAGGCCGAAGAAGTGCGGCAGGCTGCCGGTGGCGGGCACGCCCACGTTGGCCTGCTGCGGGTTGGCGCGCATCCATGCGAGCAAATGGTTCAGCTCGCGCACGGGCAGGGTGGGCGACACGGACAGCGCAAAGTCGTAGGCGTTGACGTGCGACACGGGCACGAAGTCGCGCTCGGGCTCGTAGCCGTTGTCCTTGAAGACGAGCGGCGCCACGATCATCACGGCGGGGTTGGCGAGCATCAACACGTTCTGGCCGGCGGGCGTGGCCTTGACCTGTTGCGCGGCCAGGCGGCCGCCCGCGCCGGGCTTGTTCTCGACGATCACGGGCACGCCGAGCTTGGCGGTGAGCTTGTCGCCCACGATGCGCGCGACGCGGTCGGTGGCGCCGCCGGGCGCATAGCCGACGACGATGCGCAGCGGGCTGTCGAGCGCGGCCTGCGCGCGCGCGAGCGTGGGGGCGGCGATGGCCGCCACGATGCCGGCCATGGCCAGCAAGGCGGCGAGGCGGCGGCGCGTGGGGGTGAAAGAGGAAGCGAAAGCGGAAGAAGCGGAGAGGGTGCGCGGGATCATGAAGGGTGTCCTGGTTGTCTATCGGTCGGTCAGTCGTTGGCCTGGAAGTTCACGGCCTTCATGATGCCGGCCCAGCGGGCGATGTCTTCGCGCATGGTCTTCACGAGCGCATCGGGGCCGTCGGCCACGGGGTACATGCCGTTCTGCAGCAGCAGCTGGCGCACGTCGCGCGAGTTCACGGCGCGGATGATTTCGGCGCGCAGTTTCTCGGCGGTGGCGGGCGGTGTCTTCAGCGGCGCGTAGTAGGCGAACCATGCGGTGGCCACCACGTCCTTGTAGCCGCTCTCGACGAAGCTGGGCAGCTGTGGCATGAGCGGCGAGCGCTTGTCGCCGCTGGTGGCCAGCACTTTCACGCGGCCGGTGGGCAGCATTTGTTGCGCGCCGCCGATGGTGTCGAAGTACACGGGCACGGTGCCGCCCATCACGTCCTGGCGCGCGGGCGTGGAGCCGCGGTAGGGCACATGAACCATCTTCAGGCCGGCCGCGCGGTTGAGCATTTCGCCCAGAAAGTGCGAGGGCGTGCCGGCGCCGTACGAGCCAAAGCTGACCTTGTCGCCCTGCGCCTTGGCCCAGGTGATGAACTCGGCCAGCGTGTTGGCGGGCACGTCCTTGTGCACGGTGAGCGCCAACTCGAAGCGCGCGGCGTTCACCAGCGGCACGAAGTCTTTGATGGGGTCGTACGACAGGTTGCGGTAGGCGCTGGGGAACATGGTCATCATGCTCGCGGTGCCCAGCAGCAGGGTGTGGCCGTCGGGCGCCGCGGTCTTCACGGCCTCCACCGCAATGCGGCCGGCCGCGCCCGAGCGGTTGTCGATGATGAGCGGGCCGAGCGAATCGCGCACCTGGTGGGCAATGGCGCGGGTGAGCACGTCCTGCGTGCCGCCGGCCGGCACGCCGATGAGCACCTTGATGGGCTGGCCGGGGGTGAAGGCGGGCGGCTGCTGCGCGAACGCAAGCGGAGCAAGCGGTGCAAGGGCCAGCCCGCCAAGGGTGGCGAGGGCGCGGCGGCGGGTCGGGTCGGGAAGCTGGGGCATCGTCAATGTCTCCGGGTCTCGTTCGGCGTACGTACTGCAGGGGGCCGGGCGGGTGGCCGCGGCTGCGGACGATTCTGGAGACGCTACAGTCGATTGATCAAATCAACCATCGCCCGGATTTACCCGGCCTTTCGAGACCCCGCCCCATGACCGAAGACGCCGCCACCCTGCCGCGCCGCCCGCTGGACGACCTGCTGCTGTACCGGCTGTCGCGCCTGCTCGCGGTGGCGGGCAGCATGGTGATCCGGCTGTGCGAGGGCCGCTTCGGCATCACGCGGCGCGAGTGGCGGCTGATCGCGGTGCTGGCCAGCCGGGGCGAGCTGGGCTCGTCGCAGCTGGCCGAGCATGCGCAGCTGGACCGGGCGCGCACCTCGAAGGCGGTGGGCTCGCTGGTGGCCAAGCGGCTGGTGTCGCGCACGGCGCTGGCGGGCGACCGGCGGCAGGTGCGGCTGGGCCTCACGGCGACGGGGCAGGTGCTGTACGACGAGCTGTTTCCGCTGGTGACGCGCATCAACGCCGAGCTGATGGGCACGCTCGACGCAGACGATGCCGCGCGCTTCGACGACGCGCTGCTCCGGCTGCAGGCGCACGCCGAAACGATGGTCGCGCAGGCGGTGCTGCCCAAGGCCGACCGGGGGCGCCACGCGGCGGCTGCTGCTGCGGCTGCGGCAGCAGGCAACGGCAAGAAGAACCACACGACGCGCACCGGCAAGGCCAAGGCCGTCAGTCCACCTTCATCCCGGTCGCCTTGACGATGCGGCCATAGCGCGCCTGCGCCGTGGCCAGGCGCGTGGCGGCGGCGCTGTCGGTTTCGGCGAGCGGCACCATGTCGAGCGAGGCCAGGCGGCTCTTCAGCTCGGGCAGGGCCAGCGCCTTGTGCAGCGACTGGCGCAGCGTCTGCATCACGGGCTCGGGCGTGGCGGCCGGCACCATGGCGAGGTAGAGCACTTCAAACTCGAGGTCTTTCAGGCCCAGCTCGCCCACGGTGGGCACCTCGGGCAGCAGCGGGGCGCGCTGACGGCCGGTGACGGCCAGGGCGCGCAGCTTGCCGCCTTGAATCTGCGGCAGCACGCCGGGCGTGGCGACGATGCCGGCCTGCACTTCGTTGCCCAGCATGGCCATCACGGCCGGGGCGTTGCCCTTGTAGGGCACGTGCACGATCTTCGCGCCGGTCGCGCCCGCAAAGATCTCGGCGGCAATGTGGCCCGGGCTGCCGTTGCCGGCCGAGCTGAAGGTGGCGGGCTCGGCCTTGGCCTGGGTGATGAAGTCGGGCAGCGTCTTGGCCTTCACCGACGCGGCGGTGGTGAAGCTCAGGCCCGACGAGCTGAAGATCATCAGCGGCTTGAGGTCCTTCGCCGCGTAAGGCATCGACGCGTACAGGTGCGGGTTGATGGTGAAGGTGCTGTCGATGCCCAGCAGCACGGTGTAGCCGTCGGCCGCGCTCTTGGCCACGGCGTCGGCGCCGATGTTGCCGCCCGCGCCGGGGCGGTTGTCGACCACGAAGGGCTGCTTCAGGTCTTTCTGCAGCGCATCGGCCAGCGCGCGCCCGAGGATGTCGATGGGGCCGCCGGCCGGGAAGTTGACGAGGAACTTCACGGGCTTCGCGGGGTAGGTCGCCTGGGCGTGTGCGGCCGGCGCGGCGAGGCCGAGGGCCAGTGCGGCGCAGGCGGCCGCGAGCGTGAGGCGGCGGCGCGTACCAAAGGAAGAGGAAGGCTTCGAGAAAAAAATCGTGGTCATGGGCTGCTTTGTCTGTCTCCGTATCCACGGCACTCTAGAAGGGTGCGGGGCGCGGCACAACTGAAGTCTCTTCTGCCAGCTATTCCCTCTGGTTATATTTGAAAGCACGTCGCCCCACGGGCTTCGAGGAGAACCGCATGTCAGCCATGAACTTTGAGCGCCTGAAGATGCGCCACCTGCAATGCCTCGTCATGGTGGCGCAAGAGCGCAACCTGGTGCGCGCGGCCGAGGCGCTGTCGCTCACGCAGCCCGCGGTGTCGAAGACGGTGGCCGAGCTCGAAGAGATCGTCGGGCGCCAGCTGCTGCTGCGCCGCCGCCGCGGCGTGGAGCTCACGCCCGCCGCCGAGGTGCTGGTGCGGCATGCGGTGTCGGCATTGCGCGGCCTGCGCGAAGGCCTGGGCCTGGCGATGGACCAGCCCGAGGCCGACCAACTGCGCGTGGTGGTCGGCGCCTTGCCGAACATGGCGGCGCACCTGCTGCCCGAGGCCGTCGCGCGGCTGCATGCGGCGCACCCGGCGATGCGCGTGCGCGTGGTGAGCGGCACCAACGCGCAGCTGATGACGCAGCTGCGCCAGGGCGAAATCGACCTCGTGCTCGGGCGGCTGGCGCAGGCCTCGGCCATGGCCGATCTGGCCTTCGAGCAGTTGTACAGCGAAGTGCTGCTGCTGGTGGTGCGGCCCGGCCATCCACTGGCGTCGCGGCGCAAGCCCACGCTCGACGCGCTGGCCGCGTACCCGCTGGTGCTGCCGGTGTCGGGCACGCTGATCCGGCACACGGCCGACGCCTTCCTCATCGCCCAAGGCCTCGCGCTGCCGGCCCGGCTGGTGGAGGCGACCGACACCAGCTTTGCGGTGAGCCTGCTGCAGCGCTCCGACGCCGTGTGGTTTGCGCCGCAGGGCGCGGTGGAGGGCTTCGTGGCGCGCGGTGAGTTGAAGCGCGTGGCCATCGACACGGCGAGCACCGAAGGCCCCGTGGGCGTGACCGTGCGGCGCGGCGGCGAGACGGGCGAGGGCGCGCGGCTGCTGCTGGACACCATCCGGGGCATTGCGGCCACGCGCGCTTCCTGAAGGGTTTTTTCAGGGTTTCTTCAGAATAGATCGAGCGCTCGGTCTAATAATGGCGGATGACTGCCATCCGCGAGAACCCCCGTGCGCAAAGTTGACCCCGAACGCCAGCAGGCCAAGCGCCGCCAGATCCTGGAGGCCGCCGCCGACTGCTTTGCCCGCAGTGGCTTCCACGCCACCACCACCGCGCAGATCTGCGCCGCCGCGGGCATGAGCCCCGGCAACCTCTTTCACTACTTCGCGAGCAAGAACGCCATCATCGAAGCCATCGCCGAAGAAGAGCGGCGCGACACGGCCGCCTACTTCGCCGCAATCGACGACGACCCGGCCGACCCGCTGGAGGTGGTGCTGTCTTTTCTCGACGTGGTGATGGTCTTCGCCTCCGACCGCAGCTACTCGCGGCTGGCGCTGGAGGTGGCCGCCGAGACCCTGCGCAACCCGGTGGTCTGTGCCAGCGTGGCCGCGGGCGACGCCGACATGCGCGACGGCCTCGCCGCATTGCTGCGCAAGGCCGCGGCGCGCGGGCAGATCGACCCCGAGCTCGACCCCGTGCAATCGGCCAACTGGATCGCCGCGCTGATCGACGGCGTGTTCTCGCGCCTGGCGCTCGACACGGACTTCGACCCCGCGCGCGAGGCGCCGATGCTGCGCCGCGTGGCGAGCCGCTTTCTTGCGAAGCCGGGGCGGGGCACATGAGCCACACACCGGTTGCCGCCGAGCGCCAGTCGCTCGTCGATGCGTTGCGTGGCTTTGCGCTCTTGGGCATCCTGGTGGTGAACATCGGCGCGTTCGCCTCGCCCTTCTACGGCCTGCCGTTGCCCGACCCGATGATGCGCACGGGCCTGGACCGCGCCGCGGCCTTTGCCATCGCCTTTCTCTTCGAGACCAAGTTCTACCTGCTGTTCTCGTTCCTGTTTGGCTACAGCTTCACGCTGCAGATGCAGTCGACCGAACGCAGCGGCAAGCCTTTCGTGCCGCGCCTGTCGCGCCGGCTCGCCGCGCTGTGGCTCATCGGCGCGCTGCATGCGGTGCTGCTGTTCCATGGCGACATCCTCACGACCTATGCGGTGCTCGGCGTGGTGCTGCTGGCGGTGCGCTCGCGCAGCGATGCCTCGCTGGCGCGCTGGGCGCGGCGGCTGGTGCTGGCGACGGCGCTGGTGTGGGGCGGCGTGGGCGTGCTGGTGGCGCTGGTCGGCGACCCGCCCGACACCCGCGCCGCGTGGGCGCAGGCCATGTCGGCGCTCGCGGCCTACCGCGGCACGCCCCTGACGGTCATCGGCCAGCACCTGTACGAGCTGACGCAGGTGTGGCTGGTGCTCGGGCTGATCCAGGCGCCGATGGCGCTGGCGATGTTCTTCGCGGGCGTCATCGAGGGCCGGCGCCGGCTGTTCGCACGGGCGCGGCGAAGCCGGCCGCTGTTCAAGCGGCTGCTGGTGCCGGGGCTGCTCGTGGGCGTGCCGGGCGCGGCGCTCTATGCGTGGGCCAGCGTCTTCGCACCGGGCTCGCGCTGGGATGTGCTGGCCCTGGCCGCCGGGCTCTTCACCGCGCCGCTGCTCACGGCCGCCTATGTCGGCGCCTTGATGCTGCTGTTCGATTCGCCGCGCGGCGCATGGGTGGCCCGGGTGCTGGCACCGGCGGGGCGCATGGCGCTGTCGAACTACCTGCTGCAGTCGGCGGTGTGCGCGTGGCTCTTCCTGGCGTACGGGCTGCGGCTCATCGGCGAGTTCGGTCCGTTCGTGAGCCTGATGGTCGCCTTCGGCATCTTCGGCGCGCAGCTGGTGATCAGCCGCTGGTGGCTGGCACGCTTTGCGTATGGTCCGGTGGAGTGGGTGCTGCGCGCGTTCACCAACCTCGAATGGCCGGCGCTCTATCGTTCGAGCAGTTCGCACAGTTCACGCTGAGCGACGAGAATCCCGTCGTTCCAAACGAGGAGGATGCGCCGATGAGTTCCATGGAAGACGTGTGGGCCTACCGCGAAGAGACGCTCTACCCGCGCCTGTTCGGCCCCGAGCGCACCGGCATCTACGTGCTGGACTTTGACGAGTTCAAGGCGCTGGGCGCCGAAGACGTCGACCCGTGCTGGCTGCACCTGGGCGTGTTCGAGTTCGCGCCCACGCCCGTGCGCAACACTTGGCTGTACGTGACCTCGGGCGCCTCCACGCCGTGGGAGACGGAACCAGCCGACTACGACCCCGAAGGCTATTCGTGGATCGGCTCCGAGCTGGTCATCGAAGTGCCGTCGCAGCCGCAGGACCAGTGGGCGATCAAGCTGCTGCGCCGCCTGCTCGCCTACAACGTGCTGCTCGCGCACTCGCACTTCGGTGAAGACAAGCAACCCTTCGACTACGGCGACCGCATTCCCGTCGGCGAAGCGATCCGCGAGAAAGGCACCGTGGCCCTGCGCCATGTGGTGCTGATGGAGCCCAGGCATTACCCCGCGACGGCGCAGCTCGACTCGGGCCGCTTCGACTTCCTGCACCTGGTCGGCATCAACGATTCCGAGCGCGACTGGGCCAAGGCCCACAGCTCCGAGGCGCTGCTGCGCTTGCTCGAAGTGCATGGCGGCGCGCCCGTGACCGACGCGCGGCGCAAGGCGGTCGCTTGAGCCGCGCGAAAGCTGCCACCGCCGTCGGCGGTGCCGAGCGATCGCACGGGCGAGCACTCGAGCTGGCCGAGTCGTTGGGCGCGATGGGCCCCATCGAGGTCAAGCGCTTCTTCGGCGGCTTCGGCCTCGTGCAGGCCGGCGTGCAGTTCGCCTTCGTGATGAAGGGCACGCTGTACCTGCGGGTGGACGACGCCACCCGGCCGGACTTCGAGCGCCTGGGTGCGCTGCCGTTCTCGTACGCGACCAGCGCCTCGACCGTGAAGGTCGCGAGCTACTACGAGGCCCCGGTCGATGCGCTCGAAGACCCGCACGCCTTGCGCGACTGGGCGACGAAGGCGCTGGCCAGCGCGCTGGGTGCGCGCAAGCCCGTGCGCCGCAAGCCGGCCGCCAAAGCGGGCTAGATCGTTCGTCAGCGCGACACCAACGTCGACAGCTGAAACACCGCAAAGCCCAACAGCAGCGCACCCGACAGCTTGTTGATGCTCTGCAACACGCGTGCGCCGAGCTTGTGCCGCACCATCGACACGATGCTCGACAGCCCCAGCCACCACAGCGCCGAGCCGAGGAACACGCCCAGCACCATCGTGAGCGCCGCACCGCTGCCGCTGCCCACATGCCCGCTGCCGAGCGAGGCGAACACGGCGACGAACGACAAAATCGTCATCGGGTTGGCGAGCGTGAGCACGAACACCGACAGCAGCGCCTTCACCGGCGTGGCCGCGTCTTCCGCGGCCCGGGCCTGCGTGGCGGCCGGCGCACGCAGCAGCTGCACGCCCATCCACGC
>NZ_CALRZC010000240.1:0-12279 GCF_943372545.1 Variovorax sp. YR752
GCAAGCCATTCGTCGCCCGCACCTTGCAGTGTCACAAGGTAGGGATACTGCGACTGCACCAACGGCACGCGAGGATCGAGAGGCACGGCCGTGACTTGGCGACCCCACGCTGTTTCGCGAGCCACCTGTTGCGCAGCGCAGTCGGCAGAGGCATCCATGGATACCGGGATGGGCTCTCCCTGCATGGGATCGACCAGCACGTAGAGAGACGTCGCGCTGTCGAATACTGCTTGCAATTGCGCCAGTGTTGCGACGCCAGACAACGGCTGCACCGTCATATCGCACTGACACCAGCAGCCCCGGCACTCGCGAGCTTGAAGGGGCACCCTTGGAACTCACCTTGACCCACGCTGTTGTCCACACTGCCCCCCATCGGCCCCACAAAGTCATGCATCCCCCTGAACGTCACCTTCCCCGGCGCATGGATCTTGATGCTCGAACCTTCCAGCTTGATGTACGCCCCCGCGCTGGTCAGCAGCACGTGCTTGGGCGCCTCCACGGCCACGTCCTTCGCCGTGCTGGCGATCGTCACCTTCTTGTCCGCCGCGATCTTCGTGGCGCCCGTCTGGCTCTGCAGGCTCACCTTGCCGCTGGCCGCATGCAGTGCGATGCCCCGCTCCTGGTTCGGCTCGCTGCCTTCTCCGGCCTTCGTGCCCACCGTGTACAGGCTCACCCCCTTGGCCACGCTCAGGGCGATCTGCCCTTGCGCGGGCAGGTCGATGTCCTGGCTCGCGACGATGGCGGTGTGCTGGCCGCTCACGGCGATCACTTCCCTGGGCGTGACGAAGCCGATGCCCATCGGCGCGCTGAACTGCAGGTGCGGCTCGCTGTACGCAGTGACGCTGCCGTGGCCGCCTTCGGTGGCCTTGATGTCTCCGCTGCTTGATCCGTTGTTACCCGAGGGCCCGCCGCCCTCCTGTTTGGCCTCCAGCACCTCAGCCACATGCTTCAGCGCGGCAATAGCCGGCAGCTCGCCCGGAGCACCTTCGCCCTTGATCTTCGCCTTCTGCGTCTGCGCGCTCTGCGCGAGCGACGTGGCGAGTTCTTCGGCCTGCTTGGTCTGCTGCTGCGCTTCGCGACTCGCCATGAACGCGCCCTTGGCGTTCGGCTGGGCATAGGCGCTCACGAGCAGGCCCGCGCCGGCGCGGATCGCGCCTTGCGCGGTGGTCGCCAGCTCGGCCCCGTGGCCGCGGCCCTTGCCGCGTGCGTTGTCGTCCTGCTGCTTGTGATGCCCCAGGTGCAGGCGGCTGCTGGCTTGCGTGGTGGCCAGGCTGGTGCTGCCCTGGCCCGGGGTGTCGTCGAAGACGAGCTGGTTGTAGCCCCCGTCGCCGCTCTGGCTGGCGCTGAGTTCCTGGGTCTTGATGCCGCTGAAGACGGCGTTGTGCGCATGTTCCTTGGCGCCCTTGCCTTCCCCGGCGAACCATGCGGGGGCGTTACCGGTGGACTGGGCGGCGCCTGCTGACTTCTGGTTGTGTTGGGCGTCGACCTGGCCGGCGCCGTTGTACAGCGCGGCGACCACGACGGGGCGGTCGATGTCGCCGTGGTGGAACTCCACCAGCACTTCCTGGCCGACACGCGGCAGGCTCATCTGGCCCCAGTTGTCGCCGGCGGCGCTGGCGGCCACGCGCACCCAGGCGCCGAGGCGGTCGGCGGCGGGGGCGTTGTCCTGGCCGTCGGTGCGCGACTGGCGTGCGCTGGACGCACTGCCGCGCTGCCAGTGGAACTGCACCTTGATGCGGTGGTCACGGTCGGTGTGGACCGGGGCATCGGTGCCACCCACGCCGATGACGATGGCGCTCTGGCTGCCGTGCACGCTGGGCTTGGGGTGGATGCGCTGGCCGTGGCCGTCCAGGCTCAGCGGCCGGTAAGGGATGGCCGCGCGCACGGTGGTGAATTCGTTGCGGTAGTGGGTGACGGCGTCTGCGGTCGTGTCGGCATTGCCGCTGTCGAACACGGTGGCGATGTCGGGCAGGCCCAGTCTCTCGCCGATGCCGGTCTTCAGGTCTTCGTCGAAGTTGTTGCGTGCGATGTGGCGCACGGCGAGCACGGCAAAGCGGCGGTCCTGCTCGCTGTCCTTGTCGTGCTGCTCATGGCCGCTCAAGGTGAAGGTGGTGGCGGGCGCCAGGGTGCGCACGGCGCTGCGGCCTTCAAAGCGCTTGTTGCGCAGCTCCAGTGCCTGCAGGGCGTTGGCCAGCAGGCGCTCGCCTTGTGCACTGGTCTCCCAGCCGTAGGCGCCGGGGTCGTCGCTCCAGTGCAAGGTGCGCTGGCCCGCGGCGCGGCTTTGCCGTTGCACGGGCCGCGCGCTCACGCTCTTGTAGTCCCAGCTGTGCTGCGCGAGGCTGTTGGTCTGCAGCTGGCGGTGGCCGCGCCACTGCTGGATGGTGTCTTCGCGTTCGCTGGCATCGGCGCGGTGGAAGCGGATGGTGGCTTGGGTGTTGGCGCGGAAGGCGCCCGCGTGGTCGGCGATGACGAGCGTGTGGTTGCCGAGCGCGCCGTCCTTGCCGGTGGCGTGCTCGAACCAGTAGTACAGGCCTTCTTCGGCGAGCAGGCGCGCGACGAAGTCGAAGTCGCTCTCCTGGTACTGGGTGGTGATGCCGCGCACGGGGTAGATGTCGCGCTGGGCGATCTCCCAGCGCCACTGCGGCACGAGCTGGCCCTGGCTCTGGTAGCGCCCGAACACGGCATCGACGATGTCGAACACGTTCTGGTGCTGGAACAGGCAGCTGTCCTGGCGGTAACGCAGGAAGGCCATCCACGGTTCGATGACGAGCCGGTAACGCGCCATGCCGCCGTTGCTCGACACGCACTCAGCCTCGCTCACATGGCCGTGAAAGGGGCGCAGTTCGGTGCGGCTTTGCGCGGTCTGCAGATCGAGGCGCACGCCCTGGCCGATGAGGGTCTTGAGTTCGATGTGCGCGTCGTCGCTCAGTGCGGTGAGTTCAAAGCGAAAGCCGCCGCCGTCGATGCTTTCCACGCCGTCCAGTCGCTCTGCGAGTAGCTTGTTCTCGCCCAGCGGCGTGTGCAGCACCAGCAGGCGCTCGCGCTGCGTAGTGCCCGCGCGCAAGAGCCCGCCGAGCGAGGCCGATGTGAAGGTCGTCGTCATTGTTTTTGTTCTCCCATGGACACGCGCCGTTGCCGCGCCTAGGTGATCCGGTAGCGGAACTCGCCACCCTTGCCGCAGCTGGCCTTGATCTTCGCGAGCGGCGTCTCGTCGGCCATGCGCGTGAGCACGGCCTCGGCAATCTCGGGCAGCAAGGTGCCGTTGAGGATGTGGTCGACGTTGCGTGCGCCCGAGTCGACCTCGGTGCAGCGTGCGAGCACGGCCTCGACCAGCGCGTCGTCCCACTCGAACACGGCCTTGTGGTTGGTCGCGATGCGGTCGCGGATACGCCCGAGCTTGAGCGCGATGATCTGCTCCAGCACCGCATCGGTGATCGGATAGAACGGTGCCACCTTCATGCGGCCGAGAAAGGCCGGCTTGAAGGCCTTCATGAGCACGGGGCGCAGTGCGTCGGCCAGCGCATCGGGCGCGGGACGTTCTTCATCGGCCTTGTTGAGGCAGGCCTGCATGATCTGCGACGAACCGATGTTCGAGGTGAGGATGATCAGCGTGTTGCGGAAGTCGATCTCGCGGCCCTCGGCGTCGTCCATCATGCCCTTGTCGAACACCTGGAAGAACATCTCGAGCACGTCGGGGTGGGCCTTCTCGACCTCGTCGAGCAGCACCACGCTGTAGGGTTGGCGGCGCACGGCCTCGGTGAGCACGCCGCCTTCGCCGTAGCCCACGTAGCCGGGCGGCGAGCCCTTCAGGCCCGAGACGCTGTGCGCCTCCTGGTACTCGCTCATGTTGATGGTGATGAGCTTCTTCTCGCCGCCGTAGAGGATGTCGGCCAGCGCGAGCGCGGTCTCGGTCTTGCCGACGCCCGAGGGGCCGACGAACATGAACACGCCGCGCGGCTTGTTGGGGTCTTCCAGGCGCGCGCTCGCGGTGCGCACGCGCTGGGCCACGGCGGCCAGCGCGTGGTCCTGGCCGATCACGCGCTCGGCGAGCAGGGTGTCGAGGGCGCGCACGGTCTTGATCTCGTCCTTGACCATGCGGCCCAGCGGCACGCCGGTCCAGGCGGAGACGATCTCGGCGACGACGTGGCCGTCGACCTGCAGCGGCACCATCGGCGTGGTGCCTTGCAGTGCGCGCAGTTCGGTGAGCAGGGCATCGAGCTGGTCGCGCGTGGGGTCAGCGGCAGCAGCGGTTTTCTTGCGGCCGGCGGCGCGGGCGGGCGCCTTCTCTGCCACTGCGGGTGCGGCATCGGGCTGCGCGGCCGATTCGTCGCGTTGCGCACGCAGGGCGCGGATGCGTTCGACCAGCGCGTTCTCTTCGGCCAGGCGTTGCTGGCTCGCAGCCAGCTCGGCCTGCAGCGCACTTTTCTGTTCCGCCAGTTCGGCAAGACGCGCGTCATGGCGCCCACCGGCCGCGGTGTCGCGCACCAGCGCGGCGCTCTCGGCCTCGATGCGTTCGAGACCACGATTCGCTTCTTCGATCAGCGCCGGTGTCGCGCTCTGCCCCAGCGCCACTTTCGCGCACGCGGTGTCGAGCACGCTCACCGCCTTGTCGGGCAGTTGGCGCCCGCTGATGTAGCGGTGCGACAGGCGCACGGCCTCGGTAATGGCTTCGTCGAGCACGCGGATTTTGAAGTGCTTCTCCATCAGCGGCACCATGCCGCGCAGCATCGCGGCGGCCAGTGTCTCGCTGGGCTCTTCGACCTTCACGACCTGGAAGCGCCGCGCGAGCGCCGCGTCCTTCTCGAAGTATTTCTTGTACTCGCCCCAGGTGGTGGCGGCGATGGTGCGCAGCTCGCCGCGCGCGAGCGCAGGCTTGAGCAGGTTGGCCGCATCGCTCTGCCCGGCCTGGCCGCCCGCGCCGATCATGGTGTGGGCCTCGTCGATGAAGAGCACGATCGGGTGCGGGCTCTTCTTCACTTCGGCAATCACGTTCTTCAGGCGGTTCTCGAACTCGCCCTTCACGCTCGCGCCGGCTTGCAAGAGGCCCATGTCGAGCGTGTGCAGCGCCACGGCGCGCAGCGACTCGGGCACGTCCTGCGCGGCGATGCGCAGTGCCAGCCCTTCGACCACGGCCGTCTTTCCGACACCCGCCTCGCCCGTGAGGATGGGGTTGTTCTGGCGACGGCGCATCAGGATGTCGATGACCTGGCGGATCTCGGTGTCGCGGCCGATGACGGGGTCGAGCGCACCGTCGCGCGCGCGCTGCGTGAGGTTGGTGGTGAACTGGTCGAGCGCGGGCGTCTTTCCGGGCACGCCCGCGGCCAGCGGGTCGGCCGGCGCCTGCTGCGCGTCGCCTTCGGCCGCCGCGCCCGAGGCGCCAGCTTCCGCCGCTTCGCTGGAGCCGTCGGTGAGCTTGTCGAAGTCGTGCTTCAGGTCTTCGAGGCGGATCTTCGCGAACAGCGGCGAGCCGCGCTGCGCGAGCTGCGCGAGGTCGGGCTGGGTGAGCAGCGCGAGCAGCAGGTGGCCCGAGCGGATCTGCGCCGCATGCGCGTCGAGCGAAGCCAGCAGCCACGCCTGCTGGAACAGCTGCTGCAGGTGCTGCGAGAACACCGGCGTGCGCGTGTTGCCGTTCTTGAAGGTCTGGATCTCGCGCTCCAGGTCTGACTGGATCGCGCTGGCGCTGATGCGGTTGGCGTGCAGCACGCGCGCGAGGTCGTTGTCGGTCTGCTCGAGCAGCGCCAGGAACAGGTGCTCCAGGTCGACCTCGTAGTGGCCGTGGGCCAGGCACAGGTTGGCGGCGCGCTGCGTGGCCATGCGTGCGCTGGCGTTGAGCTTGGTGATCAGTGTCTTCAGCGAGGTGCTCATGAGCGGTGGTGTTCTTCTGTCGGTCGTGTTCGTTGAAAGGTCACTGCAGCGGCTGAAGCTCGTACTGCGTGTCGCTGCGGTCGCTCTCGGCCTGGCGGGTGGTGATGAAGCTGTCCCAGCCGAGGTGGCTGCCGCCGCTGTCGCTGAGCTGCACGGCGGCCACTTCTTCGCGCGCCAGGATCAGGCGCACCTCGTATTCGCAGGTCACGCCGGCGAGCAGCGCCAGCATTTTTTCGAGCGCCTTCGCATGCGCGCGGCCCGGAAAGAACTCGCGCAGCGCGCTGCGCTTGAGCGGGCCGATCCACAGGCGGATGCGCAGGTCGCGCTGCCAGATGCGTTCGCCCGCCATCGCGTTCTGGCCCAGGCTCACGTTGCCCTCGCCCAGTTTGGAGCGCTGCTGCACGGGCATGTCGTACCACTTGCCGAGGAACTGCTCGATGCGGATGTGGCTGCGAAAGTAATCGGACAGCACGCGCTGCAGGTACGCCGCCGACATCGGCCGGTGGCGCACCGCAGCCGCATAGCCAGCCACGGTTTCGTCGAACACGGTGCCCGTGCCGTCGGTCAGCGGATCGCGCTGGGCCGTGTGCTCCAGCCCGGCCATCGACAGCAGCACCGGCAGGTAGGCGCGGCTGCGCTCGTGCTCGTAGTGCAGCGGCAGGCGGTACTTGCGCCAGGCCGCATAGAAGAGCGCGGCAGCGCGGTTGCTGAACACGTCGAGAAAGGCGCGCGCCGAGCTGTCGCGCAGATGCTGCTCGCGGCGCATCAGCATCTCGGTGTAGACGATGGGCAAGGCGCCCGACACACCCAGCATGCCGAACGACGCGGGCGTGAGTTCGATGCGGCTCAGGCCGTGCTCGTCCTCATGCGGCGCCGGCGGCTCGCACAGCTGCGCGCCCGACATCAGCTCGCCCACGGCGTCGCGCACCGCCAGCGCCTCGATCTCGCTGGGCGGAAAGTTCAGGCTCGTGGAGCTGCGAAAGCGCACCCAGCGCGGCACCATGCGCTCGCCGGGCACCAGGCGCTGGTGCACGTCGCGCTCCTGCCGCTTGAGCAGCATGAGCTCGATCAACCGCACCGCCTGGAAAAACTCGAAGCGGTAGGGTTCGCGCAGCAGCCTTTCGGCTACAGGAGGATCGATTCGCCGCTGCGGGGCTTGCATCGCACCAGCTCCTCCTTGTCGCGCGCCGAAACAATCACCAGTTGGGTGAAGCTGTTCAGGTGCACATAGAGACCGAAGAAATGGTCCATCACGCGGGCAAAGGCCTGCAGGCTGCTGCCCACGAAGCCGGTCTCGTCGACCGTGAGCTTGAGCTCGATGCCGCGCACGAAGGTCGCGAAGGGCTTGCCGGGCAACCACTGCGTGGTGGCCTGCTGCTCGATCGCGGTGATGGCCTCGATCTGCCGCGCCGACACGGCCGAACGGCCCAGGTCGTACAGCCGCAGCATCTCTTTCAACGCCGGCAACCCGCTGGTGGCCAGCGACAGATGGTTGAGCGACAGGTGCGACACCAGCCGCCACTGCACGCCCTTGCCGCGCGGCATGCGCAGCGTCTGCGTCGGGCGGCGCAACATGCGGATCGAACGCGCCACCGAGTTGCCCTCGATGAACAGGTCGCCGCCGGGCAGGCCGAAGGCCAGCGAATGCGGCAGGTCGCGGTTGGTGCAGGTGAGGTCGATGCTCAGCGTCTCGGTCTGCGGCAGCGAGGGCTGGAAGTCGATGTCGACGATCGAGAGCTCGGTCTCGTAGCCCGGGCTGCGCTGCGCCACGAGTTCGTTGCGCCGCGCAAACCAGTAGTGCTCAGCCTCCTTCGGGTGCTCGCCGTGGTGCAGCGAGTAGAAGGGCCGGAACTCGATGTACGCGTCGCCCTCGGCGGTCTGCTTCACGAGCTTGACCGAGTCGATGCTGTAGACCTCGAAGCCGAAGGCGCGGCGCGCATCGGCCACCACCGGGTATGCGGCCGCGGCATGCGTGACGCGAATGGGGTCGCTGCGCTGCTTGAAGAGGTTGATGACGGGCGTGCAGCCCAGCCGCAGGTTGCGGCTCGACACGCCTTCGAGCAGCCGCGCCGTGGGCGAGTCGGCGCGCACGTCGGTCATCACCAAGTGCAGCGTGATCGAGCGGCACGAGCCGATGTGGCGCAGCGCGTTCGCCAGGTCGATGTCGACGAAGTTGAACTTTTCGGGAAACGCGAAGTACTCGCTCAGCAGGCGGTACGCGGGGTGCGAGCGCGCGGGCAGTTCGATGAGCGCATCGGCCTCGTCGAAGCCGACGGGGTGCAGCGCCTCGCCCTGCACCAGCGTCCACTTGCCGCTGCGCTCGGGCTCCACGAAGACGGCGGCCGTCTTCAGGAAGATGGCGTCGGCCAGCGCCGTGGCCAGCGAGGGCTCGGCATCGATGAAGGTGCGCAGGCGCGCCAGCGTGAGCGCCAGGGTGCCGAGCGACTTCTGCTCGCCGGTGGCCTCCAGCGTGACCGACAGGCAGCCCGTGGCGTTGCGCGGCAGCGAGGCCTGCGCGGGCGCGTTGACCACCGAGTGGTAGACCACGTTCGACACCTGCACTGCTGCCAGCGTGACGTCGTACACGCTGCGAAAACGGCAGGCGCCGCCGCGCACCGGCTGCGAGGTGAGTTCGGTGCCGCGCGCAATGGTGATGGGCTTGCTGAGCTTGGCGAGCGCCGCGCCGCCGGCGTCGAACTGCGCAATGGAGCACGACGGAAAGGGCCGCAGGTAGTGCGGGTACATCACCTCGAGCAGCGCTTCGGTGAGCTCGGGGTAGTCGTCGTCGAGCTTCTTGCTGATGCGGGCCGTGAGCAGCGCGAACGACTGGATCATGCGTTCGACGTGCGGGTCTTCGCTGGCGTCGGCCGAGATGGCCAGGCGCGCGGCGATCTTCGGGTAGCCCTTGGCGAACTCCTGCGAGTAGCCGCGCAGGAAGGCCAGCTCGCGTTCGTAGAAGGGCAGCAACTCGTCCATGGTGTGCGTCGTGTGCGCGGATCGTGGCGCTAGGCGTACCGGCTCTTGCCGGTGCCGCGGGTGATGGAGTACTGCAGCGTCGTGGGCTGCAGCATGGCGTCGAAGTTCACCGGCTCGGCCAGCTCGGGCAGCACGAGCAAGGCGGTGATTCCAAAATAGAGCATGTGGGTGCTGGCCTGGCCGTCGACTTCGAGCGACACCGAGACATCGCGCAGGCGCGACTCGTGGCGGGCAATGGCCTGCTCCAGCGAGCGGCAGATGAACGAACGGTCGTAGTGGCTTGCGAGGCTCAGGCCCGAGAAATCGCTCAGGCCGTAGGTCATGACAGAACGCCGGCACTCGGGGTAGGCCTCGAGCTTGGCGTCGTCGAAGACCATGCGCGTGTTGAGCAGGGACTCAAGGTCGCGTGCGACCACGTTCTTGACCTCGTCAAGCGACAAATGGCGCAGCACCGGCGAAGCCGGACCGCGCCAGTCGTCATCGAACAGCTTGTCGAGCAGGCCCGGTTCGAATCCTGTCATGGGTCACTCCCTGTCTCTCGCGTCGGACAGCGGGCACGCAAGGCGCCGCGCGGGGGCGCGGCGCCAAAAAGAAACCGCGGCCTGCGCCGCGGTCCACGTTGCCCGACTTACGTCAGACCGAGTAGGTCTTGTCGTTCTTCGTGAGGCTCCAGGCGCCTTGCGAGTTACCGCCCTGGTTGCCGCCGATCTTCTGCTGCGTGTACTTCCACTGCACGGCGGCGTACTTCAGCGAGAAGGTCTCGCTCGGCACGCTGGCCACGTCGGTGCTCACGACCTTCGGGTTCACGCTGGCGATCAGCACGTACTTGAGCTTGATCTCCATGTACTGCACGCGCTTGCCTTCGCCGTCGGCACGGTAGAACTGCACCGTGACTTCGTCGAAGGTGGTGCCGCCCGACGCGTGCTGATACAGCAGCGGGCTGACGACGTCCATGTCCTTCGTGAAGATCATCTCGCCGTGCTCGCAACGCTCGGCGGTGTGGCCGCCGGCGGTCGACGCGGTGGCCGAGCGCGGTTGCACGATGCTGTGCTGCCACGAGCTGACTTCGATCCAGTCCTTGTGGTCCTTGTCCTGCGACTCGCCGTTGATGGCCGGGCTGCCGAACTTGACGTAGATATCTTTCATGTTTCTTCCCCTTCTTGATTGATTACTGACAGTTAACGTGTTGCAGCACGGCCCCTCGGCCGCGCACCCGATCTGCCTCCTTACTTATTCACTGACTTCGGCAGATCGGCGACCAAGCGCAGTGAAATAGACAGTTCATCCAGCTGGAAGTGCGGCCGCAGGAACGCGACCGCGCGGTACACGCCGGGCCGCCCGGGCACTTCGCCGACCTGGATGGCGGCTTCGCGCAGCGGGAATTGGGCTTTCTGTTCCTGCGTCGCGTTGTCGTCGAGCAGCACGTACTGCGCGATCCAGCGGTTCAGGAACTGTTCGACGTTGTGTGCCGAGGCAAAGCTGCCGATCTTGTCGCGCATCATGGCCTTGAGGTAGTGCGCGATGCGCGACACCGAGAAGATGTACTGCAGCTGCGCCGACAACACGGCGTTGGCGTTGGCACTGTCGGTGTTGTACTTCTTGGCCTTCTGCAGCGACTGCGCGCCGAAGAACGCCGCGTAGTCGGAGTTCTTGCAGTGCACGAGCGGAATGAAGCCCAGGTCGCTGAGCTCTTTTTCGCGCCGGTCGGTGATGGCGATCTCGGTCGGGCACTTGAGGGCGATCTCGCCTTCGTCGGTCTTGAAGGTGTGCGTGGGCAGGTCTTCGACCAGGCCGCCGCCTTCGACACCGCGGATGGCCGCGCACCAGCCGAAGTCGTCGAACGCAGCCGTGAGGCGCGTGGCGAAGGCCCAGGCGGCGTTGCACCAGAGGTACTTGGCGTGGTCGGTGCCGTCGACGTCTTCAACGAAGTTGAAGCTGTCGACCACTGTGCCGTCACGCGGGTGATACGGCAGGCGGCCGAGAAAGCGCGGCAGCGTGAGGCCGACGTAGCGCGAGTCTTCCGAATCGCGGAACGACTTCCACTTGGCGTACTCGACGGTGTCGAACACCTTGGCCATGTCGCGCGGCTTGCCCAGGTCGGAGAAGCTTTCCAGGCCCAGCAGCTCGGGCGAGGCCGCGCCGATGAAGGGCGCGTGGGCGGCAGCCGCCACGTGCGCCATCTGGTCCAGGAAGTACATGTCTTCGGGCTGGCGCGTGACGTCGAAGTCGCCCACCAGCGCGCCGAACGGCGCACCGCCGAAGGTGCCGAACTCTTCTTCGTAGACCTTCTTGAACATCGCGCTCTGGTCGAACTCGACGGCGGCCTTGAAGTCGCGGATCAGGTCGCGCTTGGTGGCGTTGATGACCTTGATCTTGAGCATCGTGCCGGTCGGCGTTTCCTTGACCAGGTACTCCAGGCCGCGCCAGGTGCTCTCGAGCTTCTGGAACTCGGGCGCGTGCATCACGGCGCTGAGCTGCGCGGAGATGAGCGCGTCGAGGTCGGCCACGCGGGCGTCGATCATGGCCGACACGTTGTCCGAGACGATCACCGAGCCCTCGAGGACCTGGCTGACCAGTTCGCCGATGAGGTCCTTGGTGCGCGTGTGTTCCACGTCGGACTTGGCGACCTTGCTCTTCTCGACGATCTGGTCGAGCAGGTCGACCGTGGCTTCCGATGAAGCGGCACCGCTCGATGCCGATAGTGCTTGCGCAGTCATGTTCAGCTTTCGTCCTTCTTGCCGGCGCTTTGTCCCAGGCGCTGGAGTTGCTCGGTGTTGTTCAGCACGTCGGCCAGCAGGTCTTCGAGCTTGCTGTTGCCGGCCATCTTGTTGCGCAGGTCGGCCAGCTTGGTGCGCGCGTCGAGCAGGCGCTTGAGCGGCTCGATCTGCTCGACCACGGCTTCGGGCGAGAAGGCGTCCATCGAGTTGAAGGTGAGGTCGACCCCGAAGCTGCCGCCGCGGGCGTCGAGCTTGTTCGGCACCTGGAAGGCGGCACGCGGGGCCACGCCCTTCATGACGTCGTCCATGTTGTCGCGGTCGATGCTGACGAACTTGCGGTCCTTGAGCTTGGGCTGCTCCACCTCGGACTGGCCCGCCAGGTCGGCGATCACGCCGACGACGAAAGGCAATTCCTTTTTCTCGATGGCGTCACCGAGTTCCACGTCGTACGTGAGTTGCACGCGCGGCGGGCGCACTTTTTGAAGCCGCTTCTGCACGCTCTGTCTTTTGGTCGCCATAAGTTTCGATACCTTCGCAATAGGACTGAGAAACGAATTAAAAAGTTGTACGGCCTATTCCTAAAACCGCACGCCCATTCGTTAATACATTGGTTTAAAAACCAATTTCAAAAACAAAATAATTACTTGAGGGCGTCAAATGGATTGCCGCCGCCACCGGCGCGCGGGGCGGGCGCGGCAGGTGCCGGGCGCGGCGCAGCGGC
>NZ_CALRZC010000241.1:0-12199 GCF_943372545.1 Variovorax sp. YR752
CGAGCATTTGCAACGCGGAGGGGGCGCGCCTGGGCGGGATGAGCGGGCATGGCGGGTTCGTTCACACCTTCTCAGGGCAGCGCCAGGGCCTCGGGGATCAGCGATGCCCCGGCGTTGGCCCAGGTGGCGAAGGGCATCTCGATGTCGGACACGAAGCGGTCGCCCCGGTACCAGAAGCGTCCCGCGAGCGCGATGCGGCCCTGGGTGTCGAAGACACGGCGCTCCATGTGCGCGATGGGGGTGGCAAAGGAGCAGTGCAGGTACTGCGCAAGCAGCAGGTCGGCCGGCGCCACGGTGAGCGTCTGCTGCACCTTGTGCATGCGGTCGGCGGCATGCTGTTCGAGCAGGTGGGCGATCTTGTGGTGCTGTTCGCTGTCGGGCGGAAACAGCGCGTGGATTTCCGACGCCACATGGATCTCGACGAGGCAGAAGGGCTCGTCGTCGTGCACGTGGATCTTGCGGATGAAGGCGTAGTCCGGGAAGGTGGCGCTGCCGCGTGCCAGGCCTTCGGGCAGCGGCTGCTGGCGGCGCTGCTCGAGGATGTCGAAACGGATGTTGCGCGCCCGCGGATCGTTGATGGCGTTGCGCAGCAGCGGGTCCGCACACGCAGTGGGCCGGGCTGCGACGAAGGTGCCGCGGCCGCGCTGGCTGGTGAGCAGGCCTTCGCGCGCCAGCACGCCGTAGGCCTGCCGCACTGTGACGCGCGCGAGCTTGTAGTCGGCCGCGAGTTGCGCCACGGTGGGCAACTGCTGGCCGGGCTGCAGTTCGCCGTGGGCGATGCGGTGGCGCAGCACGCTGGCCAACTGCAGGTACTGCGTGACGCCCGCGCCGTGGTCGCCGCCCAGGGGCGAAGGAAGAGGGGACGCGGCGGGGAGGTTCATGTCGGGGGCGGTGCGCTGTGCTGCGTGGCGTGGCGGGGCTGCGCTTCAGGGAGTGTCGATGCGCAGCGAGCGGATGAATGGTACCCATCGCGCGCGCTCGGCCCGTCCATAGGCCTCGGCCTGCGCGGGCGTGGTCGGCCCCAGCGGGTCGGAGGCGCCCTGTGCGAGCCGCGCCTGCACGGCCGGCAGCGCCAGCGCCTGATTGAGCGCGGCATTGAGCTTGGCGAGCACCTCGGGCGGCGTCCCGGCAGGCGCCATCAGCTCGTTCCAGGTGTAGGCCTCGTAGTCGCGCAGGCCCTGCTCGGCGAAGGTCGGCAGCGCCGGTGCCATCGGGCTGCGCTTGTCGCCCGAGATCGCGAGCATCTTCAGCTTGCCCTGCTTCGCCAGCGGCGCGGTCGAGATCAGCCCGTCGAACAGCAGCTTCACATGGCCGCCCGAAAGATCGACCAGCGCAGCGCCGTTGCCCTTGTAGGGCACGTGCAGCAGCTGCACGCCGGCGGCCTTGGCGAAGGCTTCACCGACGACGTGGCTGATGGAGCCCGGGCCGCCGGAGCCGTAGCTGACCACGCCCGGCTGGGCCTTCGCAAGCGCGATGAGTTCCTTCAGCGTGCCGGGCATGTCGGCGCTGGCCACGAGCACGAGTGGCGTGCGCGAGACCAGGCCGATGGCGTGCAGGTCTTTCTCGACGTCGAAGGGCAGCGAGCGGTACAGGCCCACGTTCATCACCAGCTGCGAGCTGGTGCCCAGGCCGATGGTGTAGCCGTCGGGCGCGGCCTTGGCGACGGCCTCGGTGCCGATCACGCCGCCGCCACCGCCGCGGTTTTCCACCACCACGCTCTGGCCGAGGCTTTGCGTCATCGCCACCGCGAGTTCGCGCGCGATGGTGTCGTTGCCGCTGCCGGTGCTGAAGGAGACGATGAGGCGGATGGGCCGCGACGGCCAGGCCGGTTGCGCCAGCGCATGCAGCGGCGCGCCGAGCACTGCGGCGCCGCAGCTGCCCAGCACCAGCCTGCGCCGCTGGATGCGCGCGGCGTTCATGGCAGCAGCGCCAGCAGGGCGGTGCTCGCGCGCACCGGCATCGCGAGCAGGATCTGTCCCATGCCCTTGCCGAGCGGGTCGTTGCGCAGCGAGGCCATGCCGCCGCCGCCGAGCGCTTGTTCGCAGACGAAGTTGAAGGCATCGATGCCGGGCACGTCGTAGCGCGTGACGCGACCCTTCACCAGGTGCGCGAGCCATGCGGCCACGCGGGCCTCGGTGAGCTGCGCGCGCAGCAGCGGCAGCAGCGCGGGGTGGCGCGCGATGATGCCGATGTTGGAGGTGTCGCCCTTGTCGCCGCTGCGGGCCCAGGCCAGGCGGATCAGTGGCACCTCGATGCTGTCGGCGGTGTCGATGTCGGCCAGCGTGTCAGCCGAAGCGACCACCGCGCGCGGTGCGCCGTCGCCCGCCTGCGTCGGCGGCACGTCGACCGGCGCACCATCGACCGTGACGCGCGGCTGCACGCGCGCCTTGTCGAGCAGGAACGCGTACTGCCGGATCGACGGCGAGACCGATGCGCGCCCGCCGCCCGCGCCCGTGGTGCCCGGCGCCCACGAGGTGCCGGCTGGCGCGACCTCGCGTGCGAACAGCTCCAGGGCCTCCTTGCGCGGGTGCGTCACCGCGAGCCGCAGGATGGCTTCGCGCGTTGGCGTGGCTTGGGCGTGCGGTCCGTAGCAGGACTCGGCACCGAGCACTTCGAGCTGCGTGCCGCTGTAGGGCCCGAGGCCGGCGGCCGCAATCAGCTCGCTCGTGCGCGTGAGGATCGCCTCGCCGGTGCGACGCGCCTTGGCCACCGCATCGAAGCCCACGATGGTGAGCTGCGCCGCGGTCTTGAAGCCTTCGACGTAGGTAGCGCAGACCTTGTAGGTGGCGGTCGGTGCGCGCCCGCGCGCGCCGTGCACGGCCACGCGGTGCTCGCCGGCCTGTTCGATGCGCACCTGCGTGAAGTCGGCCACCACATCGGGCAGCAGGTAGCTTGCGGGGTCGCCGATCTCGTAGAGCATCTGCTCGCCGACCACCGCGGGCGTGAGCTTGCCGCCGGTGCCCGCGGGCTTGGTGACGACGAAGCTGCCGTCGGCGCTGCATTCGACGATGGGATAGCCGATGTGGGGCCAGTCGGGCACGGTGTCCCAGTCGGTGTGCAGGCCACCCGTGGCCTGGCAGCCGCATTCGATGATGTGGCCCGCGAGGCTGCCGGCCGCCAGCAGGTCGTGGTCGCCGGGCTGCCATTTGAATTCGTGCATCAGCACGCCGAGCGTGACGGCCGAGTCGACACAGCGGCCGGTGATGACCACCTGCGCGCCGGCATCGAGCGCCGCTTGCACGGGCCGCGCACCGAGGTAGGCGTTGGCGGTGAGCACGCGCTCGGGCAGGGCTGCGCCGCTCTGCAGTTCGCGCACGGGCGGTTGCGCTGCGCGCAGCTCGGGCAGCAGCGGCGACACGTCGTCACCGCTCACCACCGCGATCTGCAGCGCGATGCCTTGCTCGGCAGCGAGCGCGGCCAGTGCGTCCGCGCAGCCTTGCGGGTTGACGCCGCCGGCATTGCTCACGACGCGGATGCCTTGCGCCACCACGTCCTTGAGCACGGCCTTCATGGCGACCGAGACGAAGTCGGTGGCGTAGCCCAGCTCGGGCTTCTTGAGCCGCGCGCCCGCGAGGATCGACATCGTGAGCTCGGCGAGGTAGTCGAACACCAGGTAGTCGATCTGCCCGCTGGCCACGAGCTGCGGTGCGCCCACGCTGCTGTCACCCCAGAAGCCGGAGGCGCCGCCGATGCGGACGACGCGGTCCTTGCTGTTTTTTGTGTTGCTGTTCATCGGCCACTCCATTGCGGTTTGCGTTTTTCGCGGAAGGCGAGTTGGCCTTCCGCGGCGTCTTCGGTGAGGGCGAAGAGGGCGATCTGGCTTTCAGTGAAGGCCATCGATTCTTCAAACGCCATGGCCTCGATCTTCTTCATCGTGTACAGGCCGCGGCGGATGGCGGCGGGCGATTTGTCGAGCATGCGGCCGAGCAGCCAGTCGACGCTTTCATCGACGTCGTCGCTCACGCGGTTGACGAGGCCGTGTTCGAGCGCCTGCGCGGCGGTGATCGGCTCGCCGGTGATGCACATCTCGGACAGCACGCGGTGCGGCAGCAGGTCGCCGAGCACGCTGAGAACCTGTGCGGGAAAGAGGCCGACCTTCACCTCGGGCAGGCCGAACACGGCCTGGCTGCTGGCCACGGCCATGTCGCACATGCCCATGAGCCCCATGCCGCCGGCCATGCACGCGCCGTTGACGCGCGCGATGAGCGGCACGGTCGATTGCCTGGCCTGGCGGAACAGGTTGGCGAAGCCCTGGTAGGGCTGCGAGTAGTCGAACTTGAACGCGCTGCCGCTTTGCAGGTCGGCGCCCGCGCAGAAGGCGCGCGTGCCCGCGCCGGTGATGACGACGGCGCGCACGTCGGTGTTGCGGTTGGCGCGCGCCAGCGCGTCGGACAGGCCTGCGAGCACGTCCGCGCTGATGGCGTTGCGGCGTGCTTCGCGGTCGATGGTGAGCCACATCACGGCGCCGCGCATTTCCTCGCGCAGTTCAGTGGGGGACGGGGCGTGATCGGTCATGCGGTGGGTCCTTGGTTCAAGAGGAAGAGGAGGGGGAGGAAGAGGAAGGCAAGGCGGGCCACTGGAAGCGCGCCGGCCGGCGCTGCGTGAAATCGTCGATGGCCTGGCGGTGGTCGTCGGTGGCGAAGGCGAGGCCTTGCGCCATGGCTTCGAACTCGAACATCGCGTCCATGTCGCTGTCGAAGGTGCGCTGCAGGCCTTGCTTGGTGAGCGCGAGGGCGGTGGCGGGGCCGTGGGCCAGCGCGGCGGCGATGGCCTGTGCGTGCGGCAGCAGCGCGTCGGCGGCGATGACTTCATGGACGATGCCCCAGTCCATCGCGGTCTGTGCGTCGAGCTCGCGCGCGGACAGCATCAGCGCCTTGGCGCGGTTCAGGCCCACGCTGCGCGCGAGCGTGAAGAGCGCGCCGCAGTCGGGCACGAGGCCGACCTTCATGAACGACATGCAGAAGCGCGCGCTCGGCGCGGCGAGCACGATGTCGGCCGTCAGCGCCAGGCCGAAGCCGCCGCCGTAGGCGCAGCCCTCGATCGCCGCGACGACGGGCTTGTCGCTCTGCATCAGCAGGCGCATGCCGGCCTGTGCGTCCTTCATGCGAAGGCGGCCGGCAGATGCTTCGAGGCGCTCGATCTCGCGCATGCCCTTGACGTCGCCGCCCGCGCAGAAGTGGCCGCCGCGTCCGGTGAGGACGATGGCGCGAACCTGCGAGTCTTCGACGGCATTGCGGATGGCATCGAACATCTGCGCGCGCATCTCGAGGTCGAAGGCGTTGCGGCGTTCGGGCCGGTCGAGCGCGAGGGTGGCGACGTGGCCGTCGATGTCGCAGGCGATGAAAGAAGAAGCGGTGGTGGTCATCAGGATGCGCGCACGGCGCCGTTGTGAATGAGGGCGTCGATGCGCGCGTCGTCGTAGCCCGCTTCGCGCAGCACTTCGCGGCTGTGCTGGCCCAGGCGCGGCGGCGGCGTGGCGGGGCCGGGCGGTGTGCCGGACCATTCGCTGGGCACGGCCATCTGGCGGATGCGGCCGACGTCGGGGTGGTCCATCTCGCTGAAGAAGCCGATGTCCTGCAGATGGGCGTCGGTGAGCAGCGTGTCGAAGGTGTGCATCGGGAACACCGGGATGTCGGTGCCCGCGAGCAGGGCCTGGCACTCGGCGGTGGTGCGCGTGGCCAGCGCCTCGCCGACCATCGCGTAGAGCGCGTCGATGTGCCGCGTGCGCGCACGGATGTCGGCAAAGCGCGGGTCGCTGTCGAACAGCGCGGGCTGGCCGATGGCCGCGAGGAAAGCGCGCCACTGCGGGTCGGTGTAGATCAGGCAGCAGACGTGGCCGTCGCGCGTCGGGTAGGGCCGGCGCTCGGGCGAGAGCAGGCGCGGGTAGCCGAAGTCGCCCTGTGGCGGCACGAAGGTCTGGTTGTAGAGGTGGTCGCCGAGCACCTGCGGCACCATGGTTTCGAACATCGGCACATCGATGCGCTGGCCGCGGCCGGTGCGCTCGCGGCCGTAGAGCGCGGCACTGATCACACCGAAGGCATACAGGCCCACCGAGCGGTCGGCGATGGTGATGGGCAGGTAGCGCGGCGTGCCGTCGGGGCTGCCCATGGCCATGGCCTGGGGCAGGGCGCAGGCGGCCTGGATGAGGTCGTCGAAGGCCGCACTCGCGGCATGGCGCCCGCGTTGCGAGAAGCCGAACATGCCCACGTAGAGCAGGCGCGGGTTGAGGGCGGCGAGCGCGTCGTAGCCCAGGCCCAGGCGCTCCATGGCCTGCGGGCGCACGTTGTAGGTGAGCACGTCGGCGTCGCGCACGAGGTCGAGCAGCGCGGCGCGGCCTTCGGGCGACTTCAGGTCGAGCGCGATGCTGCGCTTGTTGCGGTTCATGCCCAGGAACAGCGGGCCCATCTTCTGCTGGCCCTGGGCGCCGATGCCGCGCACCACGTCGCCCTCGGGCGCTTCGACCTTGATCACGTCGGCGCCGAGGTCGCCGAGCATCTGCGTGGCCGACGGGCCCATGAAGATGGCCGTGACGTCGACGACGCGCACGCCGGTGAGCGGGCCGCGTGCACCGGGTGCGCCGGGTTCGTCCGGAGGGGAAGATGGCGAAGAAGAAGACATCGGCCTCAATCTCTAAAGTTCTATTTATAGAGTTTATGAGGCGAAAGAAACGCCGCGCAAGGCGGCTTCTGGCTGAATCGATCCGGGTTTTCCCCCGGATCGGTGGGCTTCGGCTTACTTCAGCAGGCCTTCGGCCTTCATTGCTTCCTGAACGGCGGGGCGGGCGGCCACGCGGGCGTGCCAGGCCAGCACATTGGGGAAGGCCGAGATGTCCACGCCGGTGGGCTTGGTCCAATTGGTGACGGTGAACAGGTAGCCGTCGGCCACGCTGAAATGCTCGCCCATCAGGTACTGCTTGGCGGCGAGTTCGCTGTCGAGCCACTCGAAGCGGGCCTTGAGCTTGTCCTTGGAGATGGTCTTGGCTTCTTCGGGCATGGCCGGGTTGAACAGCGGGCTGAAGCCCTTGTGCATCTCGGTGCCGATGAAGGTCAGCCACTCCTGCAGGCGGTAGCGCGGCATCGTGCCGTTGGCGGGCGCGAGGTTCTTGGTGGGGGCGAGGTCGGCAATGTACTGAACGATGGCCGGGCCTTCGCGCAGGCGGGTGCCGTCGTCGAGCTCGAGCATCGGCACGTAGCCCAGCGGGTTGATGCCGTAGTAGTCGGTGCCGTCCTGTAGCTTGTGGCTCTTGGTGCTGGCCAGCACGGGTTCGAAGGCGATGCCGGCTTCGTGCAGCGCGATGTGAGGGGAGAGCGAGCAGGCGCCGGGCGAGTAGTACAGCTTCATTCGAAAAAACTCCAATGGATAGAAGGGAAAGATCTGTGTGACCGCAGGGGATGCTAGCGGGTTTGGCTGCGTCGCGTTTTTGTCCTACGGCGGCTTGCGCGCGCCGACTATCGGGCGTGGGGCAGGGCCTTCCTACAGTCCGGACACGGCGGCGCACGCCCGTCGCAACGAAGCAAAGGAGTGGTTCACCATGCTCAAGTACGCGATCATTTTTGCGGTCATCTCGCTCGTGGCAGGCCTGCTGGGCTTCGGCGGCATCGCGGCCGGCGCGGCGGGTATTGCCAAGCTGCTGTTCGGCCTGTTCCTCGTGCTGGCGGTGCTGTTCGTGGTGCTCGCAGCACTCGGTGTGGGCGCGGTGAAGAAAGTGATCGATTGACCGCCTTGCCGGCTTGCACGCCCTTGGCCCCTGCCATGCACCTGTCGCACATCGATCTGCGCCTGGACTATGAGGTGGATGCGCCGGCGCACCTGCGACTGAACATCGAGGCCGCGCGCACGGGCGCGCAGGCGGTGCTGGCCGAGACGCTGACCATCGAGCCGCCCGCGCGGCTGCGGGTGGGCTGCGAGGCCGACAGCGGCAATCGCTTCGTGCGCTTCGACGCCCAACCCGGCCCGCTGACCATCGCCTACCGCGCGACGGTGCGGCGCCCGGTGGTGCATGTGCCGGCCACCCTGCCCGAGGTGCCGGTGAGCCAACTGCCCGACGCCGTGCTGGGCGACCTGCTGTCCACGCGCTATTGCGAGTCGGACCTGCTGGCGCGCTGCGCGCAGCAGCTCTTCGGCGACCTGCCGCCGGGCATCGGCCGCGTGCAGGCGATTGCCGACTGGATTCACGACAGCATCGTCTACGTGCCGGGCAGCAGCGACTCGACCACCACGGCGCGCGAGGTGTTCGTGCAGCGCGCCGGCGTGTGCCGCGACTTCGCGCACCTGGGCATCACCTTCTGCCGCGCGCTCAACATCCCGGCGCGGCTGGTGGTGGGCTATGTGTGGTTCGACGAGCCGCCGCAGGATTTCCACGCCGTGTTCGAAGCCTGGCTCGGCGGGCAGTGGGTGCTGTTCGATCCGACGCGCATGGCGCCGGTCGACCGGCTGGTGCGCGTGGGCACGGGGCGCGACGCGAAGGACGTGGCCTTCTCCACGATCTTCGGCGCCGTGCGCATGACCGACAAGAAGCTCAAGGTGCAGGAGCTGCAGGACGAACGCGCGGTGCCGCCGCGCACGCCGGCCCCCAGCGGCGAGCTGCGGGGCATCGAGAAGCCCGATCCGGTGCCCAAGCCCGCGCAAGTGCCCTCCTGATGCGGGTTGTTTGCTATTAAATATATAGCAACCTCCGCAATCCTGACGCGGGTTCTGGCCATTTTTGGCGTGGCCCTCTAGCTTGTCCACACCGGGGGCACGACAGGGCATCGCCGCTTAAAATTAGTGCCCTTTTTTGCGCCGCGCACGCGTCCTGTGGTGCGCTCCTTTTTTCCAATGCTGTACCCCGAAGAATTCGATGTGATCGTCGTCGGCGGTGGCCATGCCGGCACCGAAGCCGCGCTCGCTTCCGCACGCATGGGCGCCAAGACGCTGCTGCTCTCCCACAACATCGAGACGCTGGGGCAGATGAGCTGCAACCCGTCGATCGGCGGCATCGGCAAGGGCCACCTCGTGAAAGAGGTCGATGCGCTCGGCGGCGCCATGGCCATTGCCACGGACGAGGCGGGCATCCAGTTCCGCATCCTCAATTCGAGCAAGGGCCCGGCCGTGCGCGCGACGCGTGCGCAGGCCGACCGCGTGCTGTACAAGGCCGCGATTCGCCACCGCCTGGAAAACCAGCCGAACCTCAGCCTGTTCCAGCAAGCCGTCGACGACCTGATGATCGAAGGCGACCGTGTGGTTGGCGCCGTCACGCAGGTGGGCATTTCTTTCCGCGCACGCACCGTGGTGCTGACCGCGGGTACGTTCCTCGACGGCCGCATCCACGTCGGCCTCGACAACTACCAAGCCGGCCGCGCGGGCGACCCGCCGGCGATCAGCCTGTCGGCGCGCCTCAAGGAACTGAAGCTGCCGCAGGGCCGCCTCAAGACCGGCACGCCGCCGCGGCTCGATGGTCGCAGCATCGACTTCTCGAAGTGCGCCGAACAACCTGGCGATGGCATGCCCGGTGGGGCAGGGCCGATGCCCGTGTTCAGCTTCATGGGCAAGGTCGAGATGCACCCGCGGCAGATGCCGTGCTGGGTGACGCACACCAACCAGCGCACGCACGACATCATCCGCTCGGGCTTCGACCGCAGCCCGATGTTCACCGGCAAGATCGACGGTGTCGGTCCGCGTTACTGCCCGAGCGTCGAAGACAAGATCAACCGCTTCGCCGACAAGGACAGCCACCAGATCTTTCTTGAGCCCGAAGGCCTGACGACCAACGAGTACTACCCGAACGGGATCTCGACCAGCCTGCCGTTCGACATCCAGTACCAGTTGGTGCGCTCGATGGCGGGGCTGGAAAACGCCCACATCCTGCGCCCGGGCTACGCCATCGAGTACGACTACTTCGATCCGCGCGAACTCAAGAGCAGCTTCGAGACCCGTGCGATCCGCGGTCTGTTCTTTGCCGGACAGATCAACGGCACCACCGGCTACGAAGAGGCGGCAGCCCAAGGCCTGTTCGCCGGCATCAATGCCGCGCTGCAGTGCCGGGGCGAAGACGCCTGGCTGCCGCGCCGCGACGAGGCCTACCTGGGCGTGCTGGTCGACGACCTGATCACCAAGGGCGTGACCGAGCCGTACCGCATGTTCACCAGCCGCGCCGAGTTCCGGCTGCAGCTGCGCGAGGACAACGCCGACATGCGCCTGACCGAAGCAGGGCGCAAGCTGGGCCTCGTGGACGACGCGCGTTGGGACGCTTTCAGCCGGAAGCGCGACGTTGTTTCACGTGAAACAGAGCGGCTCAAGTCGATTTGGGTGAACCCGCGCAACCTGCCGGCGGCCGAGTCGGCGCGGGTGCTGGGCAAGGCCATCGAACACGAATACAACCTGGCCGACCTGCTGCGCCGGCCTGATGTGAACTACGCAACCCTGATGTCGCTGGACGGCGGCAAGTACGCTGCGGGCACGGCCTTGGGCGAATCGGAGATCGAGCAGATCGAGATCTCGGCCAAGTACTCCGGCTACATCGAACGCCAGCACGACGAAGTGGAGCGCGCCGCCCACTTCGAGAATCTGAAGCTGCCGGCCGACTTCGACTACGGCCAGGTCAAGGCCCTGAGCTTCGAGGTGCGTCAGAAGCTGGACAAGCACCGGCCCGAAACGCTGGGGCTGGCCTCGCGCATCTCGGGCGTCACGCCCGCCGCCATCTCTCTGCTGATGATTCACTTGCGCAAGGGCGGGCACAAGGCCTTCGCCCGCGATGCCGCCGATACGGCCACGACCACCACCGAAGCTGCAGCCGCCGAGCCGCACACCGCACCATGAGCGCGACGCCTCTCGACACGCTGCGCGCAGGCGCAGCCGCCCTGGGCGTGGCCCTGTCCGACACGCAGGGCGAACAGCTGCTGGCCTACGGCACGCTGATGCTCAAGTGGAACAAGGTCTACAACCTGACGGCCGTGCGCGACCCGGCCGGTGTCATGACGCACCATCTGCTCGACAGCCTCGCCGCCATCGCACCGCTGCAGCGCGAATGGGCAGGGAAGGGCAAGCTGCTCGACGTCGGTTCGGGGGGCGGTCTGCCGGGCGTGGTGATCGCCATCATGCGGCCCGATATCGAAGTCAGCTGCCTCGACGCCGTCGCCAAGAAGGCGGCCTTCGTGCAACAGGTGGCGGCCGAACTGGAGCTGCCTAACCTGCGTGGCCTGCACGCGCGGGTCGAATCGCTGGCCGGCAGCTACGAGGTGATCAGCTCGCGCGCCTTTGCATCGCTGCCCGATTTCTTCAACGGCTCGGTGCATCTGCTGGCGCCGGGCGGTGTCTGGCTGGCTATGAAGGGCAAGATGCCGACCGACGAACTCGCCGCCTTGCCGGCCGGCGTCGCAGTGTTTCACGTGGAACAATTGACGGTGCCGGGCCTGGACGCCGAGCGCTGCATCGTCTGGGCGCGCAAAGAGGCCGCCTGATTTCGTAAAAGATGCGACGGCGCCGGCAAAAGCCGGTGCCGGAGCAATCTTCCCGGCGCCGGCCTGCCTTAGACTCGAAGCCTCCCCCTGGCTCTCTTTTTCGAGGCAAATCCCATGTTCGGCATCGCTGACTACGGCGCATTCGTCGCCGCCATCGTCCTGTTCCTTCTGATTCCCGGTCCGGGCAATCTGGCGCTGATCACTTCGACCAGCAAAGGCGGGATTCGCGGCGGCCTGGCAGCGACCTTCGGCGTGATCCTGGGAGACCAGGTTCTGATGTGGGCGGCGGTGGCGGGCGTGTCTGCCGTGCTGGCTGCCTATCCGGCCGCCTTCAAGGCCGTGCAGTGGCTGGGCGCCGCCTACCTGGCGTGGCTCGGTCTCAAGATGCTGCTGGCCAAGCCAGGTGCGGCACCAATTTTGAACATCCGCCCGAGCCATTTCCTGCGTCAGGCGCTGACGATCACCTTGCTGAACCCCAAGGCGATCGTGTTCTACATGGCCTTCTTCCCGCTGTTCGTCGATCCGGCGCGGCACCAGGGCCTCATCACTTTCGGCGCCATGGCCGTGACCATCGCCGCGCTGACCTTCCTGTACGGCCTGACCTCGACGCTGCTCACGCACTTCCTGGCCGAGCGCATCCGCGCCAATCCCCGCATCTCGGCCACGCTCGAAAAGCTGGCTGGCACCTTCTTGATCGCCTTCGGCATCAAGCTCGCGATCTCGCGCTGACCGACCCCGACGACCCGCACTGACGACACATG
>NZ_CALRZC010000242.1:0-12120 GCF_943372545.1 Variovorax sp. YR752
CCCCCCCCCCCGCCACCGTCGGGCCGCCTGCAACACGCCGCCTGATGCGCCGCTCATCAAGTCCTCCTCCGCGGATCGAAGATGTCCCGCAGCGCGTCCCCCAGCAGGTTGAAGGTGAACACCGCCAGCATCAGCACCGCGCCCGGAAAGAAGCTCACCCACCATTCACCCGAGACGATGAACTGCGCACCTTCGGCGACGAGGATCCCCCACTCCGGCGTCGGTGGCCGCACCCCCAGGCCGATGAAGGACAGGCCCGCTGCGTTGAGGATCGCCCAGCCCATGTTCAGACTTACCTGCACCATCGCCGGCGGCAGGATGTTGGGGAACAGGTGCACGGCGAGGATGCGCACGTCGCCGTTGCCCGAGAGGCGCGCCGCCTCGATGAAGCCCGCCCCGCGCCGCACGTTCGCTTCCGCCCGAGCCACACGGATGTAGAAGGGCAGGTTGATGATCGCCGTGGCCAGCACGATGTTGCCCACCGTGTTGCCCAGCGCCGCCACGATGCCCATCGCCAGCACGAAGAGGGGGAAGGCCATGATCGTGTCCGACACACGCGTGATCGCCGTGTCCCACCAGCCGCCGAAGAAGCCGGCCGCCAGACCCAGCGCGATGCCGATCGCGAAGGACAGCACCACGGCGCTGATCGCGATGCCGAGGTCCAGGCGTGTGGCCACCAGCGTGCGCGAGAAGATGTCGCGGCCCAGCGCGTCGGTTCCGAACCAGTGGGTCGCCGATGGCGGCTGCAGAGCCGCGGTCGCGTTGCTGGCCAGCGGGTCGTGCGGCACGATCGCCGGGCCGATGAGGGCGATCAGGATGAAAAGCAGGAACAGCGCCGCGGCGACCATGGTCACCGGGTTTTCGGAGAGCACGTGGCGAATGTGCTTGAGCGTCTCGTTCATCGCTCAGTTCTCCAGCGAGACACGCGGATCGATCAGCGTGTACAGCACGTCGACCAGCAGATTGAGCAGCACGAACAGCACGCCCATCGCCAGCACGAAGCCCTGGATCGGCGCGTAGTCGCTGGCCGTCAGCGCGTCGATCGCGTAGCTGCCCACGCCGGGCCAGCCGAACACCTTCTCGATCACCACGCTGGAACCGAGCATGAAGCCGAACACCATGCCCAGCGTGGTGACCACTGGCAGCAGCGCGTTGCGCAATGCGTACTTGATCAGCACTGTGCTGCTGTGCAGCCCCGAGGCACGCGCGGTGCGGATGAAGTCGCTGCCCAGCACCGAGAGCATCGAGGCCCGCGTCATGCGCGCGATCGGCGCGAGCACGAAGATCGCCATCGTCAGCACCGGCAGGATCAACTGCTTGAAGCTGGCCCACCACAGGCCGGCGTCGCCGGCGATCACGGCATCGATCAGGTAGAAGCCGGTGACCGTGGCCGGTGGCGACCACATCGGGTCGAGCCGCCCCAGCGGCGAGGGCGCCCAGCCGAGCAGGAAGTAGAAGACGTAGGCCAGCACCAGGCCGGTGAAGAAGGTCGGCAGCGAGACGCCGGCGGTGGTCACCAGCCGGCACAGCTGGTCGATCCACGAGCCCGGCCGCGTGGCGGCCAGCACGCCCAGCGGCAGCGCGATTGCGCAGGCCAGGGCGAGGGCCAGCAGCACCATCTCGATCGAGGCCGGCAGGCGCGTCAGCAGCTCGTTCAGCACCGGCTGGCCGGTGGTGAGGGACGTGCCGAGTTCACCGCGCGACAGGTCGGCCACGTAGCGGAAGAACTGCTCGATCAGCGGCTTGTCCAGGCCGAGCTGCACACGCACCTGGTCGACCGCCTCCTGCGTCGCCGCGCCGCCGGCGAAGTAGGCCGCCGGGTCGCCGGGCAGTGCGCGGGTGAGCAGGAAGGTGACGACGATCACGCCGACCAGGTTGGGCAGCGCGCCGAGCAGGCGTTTGGCGATGACCTTGATCATGTCAGTGCCCTTTCAACAGCCGCCAGCGGCGCTGCCCAGCCGACGATGCCGCCCTGCGCGACGACCATCTCGACCACCGCGGCGTGGAACTCAGGGAAATAGCTCGCTGCGCAGTCGGTGACCAGCAGGCATTCGTAGCCGCGGTCGTTGGCCTCGCGCATCGTCGTCTGCACGCAGACTTCAGTGGTCACGCCGCCGATCAGCAGGTGGGTGATGCCTTGCGAATGCAGGATGGCGTCGAGGCTGGTCGCATGGAAGGCGCCCTTGCCCGGCTTGCGCAGCACGATGTCACCGGGCTGCGGCAGCAGCTCCGGCACGAAGCCGGCGCCGGGCTCGCCAGCCACCAGCACGCGACCCAGCGGACCCTTGTCGCCGATGCCGCAGCTCAGCGCTCCGCGTGCGCGCTTCGAGGGCGGGCAGTCGGCCAGCTGCGGGTCGTGCGCCTCCTGGGTGTGGATCACCGCCATGCCGTGCCGGCGGGCCAGCGCCAGCAGCTTCACGCACGAGGGCACGATCGGCGTGAGCTGGCTGACGTCGTTGCCGAGCATCGCGCCGAAGCCGCCGGGTTCGAGGAAGTCGCGCTGCATGTCGATCATCACCACCGCGGTGTGCGCCGGATCGAACGGGAAGTCGTAGGGCCTCGCGTGGATAGTCCTCATCACGCCGCCTCCGCCTCCGCGTGCGTGCTGTCTCCCGCCATGGCGCGCCCGATCGCACCGATGTCGGCCTGCGCCGTCGGGCACTCCATCGCGATGTGCCCGTGCGACAGCACCAGCAGCCGCGACGACAGCGCGAGCAGTTCGTCGAGGTCTTCGCTGATCAGCAGCACGCCGGCGCCACCGTCACGCGCAGCGCGCAGCCGCGCGTGAATCTCGGCGGTGGCCTGGAAGTCCAGGCCGAAGCAGGGGTTGGCGACGATCAGCAGGCGCGGCGGCGTCGGGTCCGGCGCCAGCTCGCGGGCCAGCACGGCGCGCTGCACGTTGCCGCCGGAGAGCGTCTCGATCGGCGCTTCGGGCCCCGGTGTCTTGACGCGGTAGGCCTCGATCTGCGCCAGCGCCTGCGTGCGCATCGCCGGGCGCGACAGCCACGCGCCTCGTGCCAGCGGCGCGCGGTCGAAGTTGCGCAGCGCCAGGTTCTCGGCCACCGACAGCTTGCCGACGCAGCCGTTGTGCAGCGGCTCCTCGGGCAGGCTGCGCACGCCGAAACGCTCCATCTGCGCACGGGTGGGACGGTAGGGCTGGCCGTCGATCGCCACCTCGCCGCCGGCCACCGGCAGTGCGCCGGTCAGCGCCGCCAGCAGCTCGCGCTGGCCGTTGCCGGAGACGCCGGCCACGCCGACGATCTCGCCCGGCCGCACCTCGAGCGACAGGCCGTCGATGGCACGCCGGCCTTCGTTGCCGGCCACGATGAGGCCGCGCAGCGCCAGGCGTGCCGGGCCGTCGGCGGCCACCGGTGCCGCGGCGGTCGACTGCCCCGAGGTCGCCGCCGGCAGCGCCGCCGCGTCGGTGGCCACGCCCATCATCCAGCCGGCCAGTTCGTCGCGCGAGGTCGCCGCGACTTTGGCCGCGCCGGTGCGCCGGCCGCGGCGCAGCACCGTCACCTCGTCGCAGAAGCCGAACACCTCGCGGAACTTGTGGGTGATGATCAGCACCGACAGGATGCCGTCGCGGCACATCGCCTTGACGCGGCCCAGCACCTCGTCGGCCTCCTGCGGCGTCAGCACCGAGGTCGGCTCGTCGAGCACCAGGAAGCGCCGCTTGGCGTACAGCGCCTTGAGGATCTCCAGCTTCTGCTTCTCGCCGGCAGCCAGTTCGGCCACACGTGCATCGAGCGAGAGCGGGAACGGCGCCGTGGCCATGAAGTCGGCCAGCTTGGCACGCTCGTGCTTCCAGTCGATGAAGGCGCCGAGGTCGCGCTGCGCGAGCGCGAGGTTCTCGGCCACGCTCATGCCCGGCACCACGGTGAAGTGCTGGAAGATCATGCCCAGGCCCAGCGCCGCCGCGTCCTTCGGGCTGCCGATGGCACGCTCGCGGCCATCGACCATCACGCTGCCCGTGTCGGGCTGGTAGAAGCCGATCAGCGACTTCACCAGCGTCGACTTGCCGGCGCCGTTCTCGCCGAGCAGCGCGTGGAAGCTGCCGGCATCGATGGTCATCGACACGTCGTCGAGAGCCTGCAGTGCGCCGAAGCGCTTGCTGAAGTTCAGCATCTCGACCTTGGCCGCACCGGTCGGCTCGATCTGCGGAGGAATGAGATCGCTCATCGCCGCTCAGCCCAGCGCCGCGAGGATCGCCGCCGACGAGGCCACCGCGCCGAACACACCGCCCTGCATCGTCACCATCTTCAGCGCCGCCTCGTGGTTGCCGCGGTCGGTGGCGCCGGTGCCGTCGCTGACGATCAGGCATTCGAAGCCGCGGTCGTTGGCTTCGCGCATCGTCGTGTGCACGCAGACGTCGGTGGTGATGCCGGTGAGGATCAGGTTTCGGATGCCGCGCGTGGCGAGGATCAGCTCCAGATCGGTGGCGCAGAAGGAGCCCTTGCCGGGCTTGTCGATGACCGGCTCGCCCTCGGCGGGTGCCAGCTCGTCGATGATCTGCCAGCCCGGCTCGCCGCGCACCAGGATGCGACCGCACGGCCCCGGGTCGCCGATGCCCACGCCGTTGGCGCCGATCTGCCGCGAGCGCCAGCGCTTGTTGGCCGGCAGGTCGGCGAGGTCGGGGCGGTGGCCCTCGCGGGTGTGGATCACGTGCATGCCGAGCGAACGTGCCTTCGTCAGCAGCAACTGGATCGGGCCGATCGGCGCGCGTGTCATCGAGAGGTCGTAGCCCATGCGGTCGACATAACCGCCGAGGCCGCAGAAGTCGGTCTGCATGTCGATGATGACCAGCGCGGTGTTCGACGGCGTCCAGTCGCCGTCGAAAGGCCAGGCGTAGGGGTTCGCATCGACGGAGGCGAAGGGCTTCATGGTGATCGTCCTCAGCGGTTCAGCGACAGTTCGCCCGGCGCGCCGTGGCTCGGCCCCGGCTTGCCCAGGCCGATCAGCAGCGCCAGCGTCAGGGCGTAGGGCAGCGCGGCGAGCAGGTAGTAGCCCTGGCTGTAGCCCAAGGCCTGCAGCGCCGGACTGATCGCGCTGGCGCCGCCGAACAGCAGCCCGGCGAGCACGCAGCGGCGCGGGTCCCAGCGCGCGAAGATGACCAGCGCCACCGCCATCACGCCCTGGCCGCTGGACAGCGCCTCGCTCCACGCGCCGGGGTAGACCAGCGACAGCGAGGCGCCGCCGACGCCCGCGCAGGCGCCGCCGAAGGCGGTGGCGGCGATGCGGTAGGCGGTCGGCGAGAGGCCGAAGGCGCGCGCGGCGTTCTCGCTGTCGCCGACCACACGCAGGCGCAGGCCGAAACGGGTGCGGCCGAGCGCCCACCAGGTGGCGAAGGCGAGCACCAGGCCGAGCACGAACAGCGGGTTGATGGCCAGCGCGGCCTTCAGCGGCGCGAGGTCCGACCAGTCGCCCAGCGCGATCGGCGGCAGGCCGGGCGCGCTGGGCTGGATCAGCGGCTTGCCGAGCCAGAACGCGAGGCCCGAGCCGGCCAGCATCAGCGCGATGCCCATGGCCGTGTCGTTGACGCGGTTCAGGCTGCACAGCGCGCCGTGCAGCGCGCCGAGCAGGATGCCGACGCCGGCGGCGGCGAGCACGCCCAGCCACGGGCTGCCGCTGGCCAGCGAGACGGCGAAGGCGGCCATCGCGCCCATCAGCAGCGTGCCCTCGAGGCCGAGGTTGATGCGGCCGGCCTTCTCGGTCACCGTCTCGCCGAGGCTGACCCACAGCAGCGGCGTGCCGACGCGGATCGCCCCGCCGAGGATGGCCAACGGAACGCCCCACCAGCCGAGTGCGCTCGCGTCGCTCATGATCTGCCCTTGAAGAACGACCGCCCGCGCAAGGTCTCGCAGGCGATCAACGCGACGAACGCAAAACCGAGCAGCACGGTGACCGACGCATCGGGCAGCCCGAGCCGGCGTTGCAGCAGGCTGCCGCTGGCGGCGATGCCGCCGACGAGGATGGCCACCGGCACCACGCCGGCCGGCGAGAAGCGCGCCGCGAAGGCGATCAGGATGCCGCTGTAGCCGTAGCCGGCGATCAGCGAGGCGTTGGCCGCGCCGTGCACCGCTGCCACTTCCACCGCACCGGCCAGGCCCGCGCAGGCGCCACCGGCGGCGCACGCGGCGATGGTCAGCGTCGACACAGGCAGGCCGACGCCGAGTGCGGTGCGTGCGTTGCCGCCGGCCACGCGCAAGGCGAGGCCCAGCGGAGTGAAGCGCATCACGCCCCAGGCCAGCAGCGCCGCCAGCACGCCCAGCAGCAGCCCGTAGTGCACGTCCAGGCCGGGCATCGTCGGCAGCAGCAGTGCATCGGGCAGCGTCTTCGTCGACGGCTTGTTCAGGCTCGCCGGGTCGCGCAGAACCGTCTCGACGCACTGGTTGAACAGCGCGATGGCGATGAAGGACATCAGCAGCGACGCAATCGTCTCGTTGACCTCGCGCTTCTCGCGCAGCAACCCGACCAGCCCGATCCACACGCCGCCGGCCAGCATCCCGGCGATCGCCATCGCCGGCCAGACCGGCCAGGCGCCGGCCTGCGCCGCGGCGAGCACGTTGCCGAAGGCCGAGGCGGCCAGCCCGCCGAGCACCAGCGCACCCTCGTTGCCGATGATCACGCGCCCGGCCTGTGCCGGCAGTGCGACAGCCAGGCCGGTGAGGATCAGCGGTGCGGCGCGCTGCAGCGTGTTCTGCCACGCGAACGCGTCGCCGAAGCCGCCCAACACGATCAGCCCCCACACCTCCAGCGGGCTGAAGCCGGCCAGCGCGACAGCCAGCGAGAACAGCAGCACGGTGAGCAGCAGTGCCGCGGTCGCCGGCAGCAGCGCGTCGGCGAGGGCGCGGGCCTTCAGCGAAAGAGCCGAAGGCTCGGCCGCCGGTGCGCCGGCAGGAACGGGGATGCTGCTCATCGCGCGGCGCCGGTCAGCCGGGGATCGAGCCGACCACGCCTTCGACGAGATAGTTCATCTTCTCCAGCTCGGCATCGAACTGGTCGAGGTTCTTGCCCGCCGGGATGACCACCGCGCCCTTATTGTCCTTCAGCCCGCCCTTGAAGATGGCGTAGCCGCCCTTGACCATCGCGGCCTTGATCTCGTCGGCCTTGGCCTTGGCGGTGGCACTCACCGCGGCGCCGTAGGGCGACATCTTCACGTAGCCGTCCTTCAGGCCGCCGCGCAGGAAGTTGGGCATGGCCGCGCCGCTCTGCGCCGCCTTGATCTGCGCGTTGTAGGGCGTGGCCCAGTCCCACTCGGCGCCGGTCAGGTAGCCCTTGGGCGCCAGCGCGGCCTGGCTGGCGTGGTAGCCGCTGCAGAAAACGCCGCGCTTCTCTGCGGTCTCCATGATCACCTTCGGGCTGTCGACGTGGCAGGTCAGCACGTCCACGCCCTGGTCGATCAGGCTGGTCGAAGCCTCGGCCTCCTTGACCGGCATCGACCACTCGCCGGTGAAGATCACCCGCGTGGTGATGCTCGGGTCCACCGAGCGTGCGCCCATCGTGAAGGCGTTGATGTTGCGCAGCACCTGCGGGATCGGCTTGGCGGCGATGAAGCCGAGCTTCTTGGTCTTGCTGGTGTAGCCCGCGACCACGCCGGCCAGGTACTGGCACTCGTCGATGTAGCCGAAGTAGCTGCCAGTGTTCTTCGGGTGCTTGCCCTCGGCCCACATGCCGCCGCAGTGGGCGAAGCGCACCTTGGGGTACTTCTCCGCCATCTTCAGCATGTGTGGGTCGAAGTAGCCGAACGAGGTGGGGAAGATCAGCGAGGCCTTGTCCTGGTTGATCATCGCCTCCATGGTCTTCTGCACGGCCGCGGTCTCGGGCACGTTCTCTTCCTCGACCACCTTCACGCCGGGCAGCTTCTTGATCGCTGCTGCGGCGGCGGCCTGCGCCTGGTTGTAGCCGAAGTCGCCGCGCGGGCCGACATAGATCACGCCGACGACGATGGGCGTCTGCGCGAAGGCCTCGCGCAGGGCGCCGGGCAGCGCGAGCGAGCCGGCGCCGAGGGCGGTGCCGGCGAGCAGGCGGCGGCGAAGCGCATCGTGAGTGGGGTGGTCCATGAGGTTCTCCTCGTTCAGGGTTGGATGGGGGCAGGCTTCGGCAGCAGGCTCACGTGCGCGGCCACGACACGCCAGCCGCGATGGCCCGGCGCGTCGGTGCGCACCCAGGTCTGGCTCTGGCGGCCGCACACGTTCGGGCGGGTGAATTCGGTCATCGCGGTGGCAAGGTCGCGGCCGAAGGTGGTGATGACGGTGTTGCTCAGCGTGCGCGCCAGGCCGACCGGCGAGCGCGCGGCGCGGAAGGCGCGGATCGCCTCGATGCCGACCAGGTTCTCGGCCACGCCGTAGCGCACGGTGTGCGGGGAATCCCAGAACAGCTGGTCGAGCAACTCGACGTCGTTGTTCGTCAGGGCTTGCTCATACAACGCGAAGATCGCGCTGACTTCGGCGTGCACGTCGGGCAGGTTGATGTCCATTCCGTGCGGCCTTCGTTCAGTTCAGCGCCGCGATCGGCGACGAGGCGATGCCCATCGCCTCGAGCTGCGCTGCGACGCGCAGCGCATGGTCCTCGCGCCAGGGCGCGGCGATCACCTGCACGCCGATCGGCAGGTGCGGCAGCGCCGGGTTCATGCCCCACAGCGGCACGGTCACCACCGGCAGGCCGATGCAGGAGATCGGCTGCGTCAGCAAGCCCATGCTCGGGCGCGCCGGCAGGCGCTGGCCGGCAATCTCCAGCCACTCGGTGCCGATCACTGGCGCGACGCAGGGTGTGGCCGGGGCAATGAGCACGTCGACCGTCTCGAACACGCGGGCGAGCTGGCGCGCGAAGGCCTGGCGCACCCGCTGCGCCTGCACGATCCACGCCGACGGCAGCAAGGCGCCGGCGAGGAAGCGGTCGCGCGACAGCGGCTCGAAGTCCTGCGGACGCTTCTTCAGATCGGCCAGGTGCAGCGTGGCGCCTTCCGAGTTGGTGATCAAGAAGGCCGCGGCGCGCGCCCGGTCGACGCCCTCGAGCTCGACCAGCCGCGAGGTGCCCAGCGCCTGCGCGACCGCGTCGACCGCGGCGGTGGCTTCGGCCATCGCCATCTCGCGGAACCAGCCGCCGAGCACGGCGATGCGCAGGCCTTCGGCGCGGGCGTCGAGGATCGTGCGCGTCGGCTCCGGCGGGCGTGGTGCGCAGTGCGGGTCGTCCGGCGCCGGGCCCTGCATCGCGTCGTAGGCGAAAGCCAGATCGGCGACGCTGCGCGCGAAGGGGCCGAGATGGTCGAGGCTGGCGACGAAGGGGTAGCTGCCCAGCCGAGGCAGGCGGCCGTAGGTGGGCTTGAGGCCGAAGGTGCCGCACAGCGACGAAGGCACGCGGATCGAGCCGTTGGTGTCCGAACCCAGCGTCAGCGGCACCTGGCCGGCGGCGATGGCGGCGGCCGAACCGCCCGAGGAGCCGCCGGAGATGCGCGTCAGGTCGTGCGGGTTGCGCGTCGGCCCGTAGTGCGTGTTCTCGGTGGTGAAGCCGTAGGCGTACTCGTCCATGTTGAGCGCACCGACGAGGATCGCGCCGGCCGCTTCCATGCGGCGCACCAGCAGCGCGTCGCGTGTGGCCGGCGCTGCGTCACGCTCGATCTTCGAGCCGGCCAGCGTGGGCAGGCCGGCGACGTCGAACAGGTTCTTCACCGCGAAGGGCACGCCGGCCAGCGACAGTTCGGCGCGGCGCGTGTGCTTGTCGATCTGCGCGGCACGCTTGAGCGCACGCTCGGCGAGCACCGCGGTGAAGGCGTTGACCTTGGGCTCGGTGGCCTGGATCAGCGCGAGGCTGGACTGCACCACGCTGGTGGCCGACAGCGCGCCGGCTTGCACCTTCGCGGCGATCTCGACGGCCTTCATGCCAGCGGCCCTCGCGGCGAGACCGGCCGGAACACGCTGCCGGATTCGTCCTCATGCGTCAGCGGCTGCGCCATCACCCGCTCGGCCATGCCGGCGGCGAGCGCGAAGAAGGCGATCACGCCGGGCTTGTGCTCGGCCGAGATCGGCAGGCCGAGCGCCTCGGCGTTGGCCTTCACGATCGCCTCGACCTGCTGCGGCGTGAGCGCACTCATCGCTCAGGCCTTCGAGAGTTGCCGGTAGTCCGGCTGCAGGTGGAACCAGTACATGTAGCCCTGCACGTCCTTCTGCATGGCCACGTCCATGGTCGGCTGGAAGAGAGGCACGCGCGGCACCTCGTCGTAGGCGATCTGGATCATGTCCTTCACGAACGAGTCGTACAGCGTCTTGCTCTCGGCGAAGCGCGCGTTGCTGATGATCTTGTCGAGCTTCGCGTTCTGGTAGCTCATGGTGTTGAACACGGCGTTCTGGCCGTGGTAGCACCAGAAGAAGAAGTACTCGGGGAAGTCGAGCCAGCCGCCGAAGCGGTTGATGACCATCGGCATGTCCTTCTTCAGCAGCGCCGCGCGCCAGGTCGCGCCCGGGATCTTGTTGATCTGCGCCTTGATGCCGATCTGTGCCAGCGACTCCTGGATCAGGATCGCCATCGGCTCGCTGGTCGTGCCGCTGCCGAGGTCGAAGCTGATCGTGGTCTCGAAGCCGGCACCGGCGCCGGCCTCGGCCATCAGCGCCTTGGCCTTCGCGATGTCGGTCTTGTAGCCGGTGGGCTGCGGCCAGGCCGTGCTCGTCACCTTCGCGCTCGGCGCGCCGTAGAGCTTGATCGCGCGGCCGTACAGCGCGTTGTCGAACATCTTGTCGTAGGGCAGCGCCAGCGCCACCGCCTGGCGGATCTTCGGGTTGTCGAAGGGCGCCTTGGTGGTGTTCATGCCGAGGTAGAACATGGCGTTCTCGATCGGCGTGCTGGTCACCTTCACTGCCGCGCCCTCCTTCGAGAGTTCGGAGAAGTCCTTCGGCGGCAGGTCGTAGGTGATGTCGATGTCGCCCTTGAGCAGCAGCGCGCGGCGGTTGCCGGCATTGGGCACCTCGCGCTGCACGATGCGGCGCAGCTTCGGCAGCGCGCCGCTCTTCCAGTCGTCGAAGCGCACGTAGACGATTTCCTGCCCGGGGCGGAAAGCCTCCACCTTGAAGGCACCGCCGCCGGCGGTGTTGTTGCGCGTCCAGGTCAGGCCCCAGGGGTCGGCCGCCGTGGCGTTCTTCTTCACCAGCTCGCTGTTGAAGATGCAGGGCACCGGCACCGCGAGGTCGTTCATCGTCAGCTTGTCGCGGCGCAGGAACGTCACCTTGAAGGTGTGGTCGTCGACCACGACGAACTGCTCGGGCTTCTCCAGCGAGCCGGCGGCCATCTGGAAGGTCGGGAAGCCGCCGACCGACACCGCGCGGTCGAAGCTCCACTTGACGTCTTTCGCGGTCACCGGCGTGCCGTCGTGGAACCTGGAGTTCTTGCGCAGCTTGAAGGTTACCGAGTTGCCGTCGGGTGCGATCTGCCAGCTCTCGGCCAGCTCGGGCTCGAGCTTGTTGCGGTCGTAGACCACGCGGCCGTCGGGCAAGGTCTTCTTGCCGTAGGTCATCAGGCGGTCGTAGCAGAGCCAGCTCACGCCGTAGCTCGGGCGGTTGGCGCCGACGGTGTGGATGTCCAGCGAGTTCGGGCCGAACTCGTTGGCGACGACCAGCACGTCCTTCGGGCGTGCCTGGGACTGTGCAGCGATCGGCAGCGCGCCGAGGGCGGCAGCGGCGCTGCCCGACTGGATGAAGCGACGACGGTCCATCAGAGACTCCGGTTCATTGAAGAGAGGCGAGATAGGCGCGCCAGCCGCCGCAGGCGCTGACATCGGGCGCTCCGGCGACGGCGTGCGCCTCGCAGAGGAAGCCGTGCACGCGCCGGCCGTCGGCCAGTTCGATGGAACCCAGGCCGAGCGGCGCCGGGATCAATGCAAGAAAGCTGCCCACTGCCGACTGCGGCATCGCCCAGACTTCGAGCGCGATGGCGTGGCCGGCGGCCTCGTCGCGCACCAGCCCGGGCTTGGGCGGCACCGTGCCGGGCAGCGCATGCAGCCGGTAGCGTGGGACGGTGGTGGTGGCTTCGAGCAGCGTGGCGCCGCGTTCGATCAACTGGCTGTTCAGCGGCAGGCCCGACAGGTGCGCACCGACCACCGCGATGGCCAGCATCGGCTCGCTGGCCGGC
>NZ_CALRZC010000243.1:0-12064 GCF_943372545.1 Variovorax sp. YR752
CGTGCGCGGCGTGCTCGCGCTGTGCCCGGCCCGCCCGCGCTGGCTGCTGATTCCCGAGCAGGCGCAGCAGCTGGACACGCTCGCGCGCCAGATCGCCATCGCACTGGAGCGCGTGCACTACGTCGAAGTCGCGCAGCGCGCCGTGGTCGAGATGGAATCGGAGCGCCTGCGCAACGCGCTGCTCGGCGCCATCTCGCACGACGTGCGCACGCCGCTCACCGCGCTCATCGCGCTGGCCGAATCGCTGCAGACCCTGCCGCCCGAAGAACACACCGAGGCCGCGCGCGCCATCGTCACGCAAGCCCATGCGCTGCATGCGCTGGTCAGCAACCTGCTCGACATGGCGCGCCTCGAAAGCGGCGTAGCCGGCGGCACGGTCAACCTGCGGCGCGACTGGCAGTCGGTCGAAGAGGTGGTGGGCGCCGCCATCCGCGCCGCACGCCCCGCGCTGCGCGGCATGGTTGTGCAGACGGCGTGGGACCCCGAGCTGCCGCTGGTCGAGTTCGACGCCGTGCTCATCGAGCGCGTGCTCGTCAACCTGCTGGAAAACGCCGCCAAGTACGGCGCTGCGCCCATCGAGGTGGGCGCGCGCGCGGAGGCCGGCACGCTGGTGCTCACCGTGCGCGACCACGGCCCCGGCCTGCCCGCCGCGCTGCACGGCCGCGAGCAGACGCTGTTCGACAAGTTCACGCGCGGCGAGGCCGAATCCGCCACGCCCGGCGTCGGCCTCGGCCTGGCCATCTGCCGCGCCGTGGTGAGCGCGCACGGCGGCGAGATCAGCGCAGCGAATGCGCGCGACGGCGGTGCAGAATTCACCGTCACCTTGCCGCGCCGCGAGCCCCCCGAACCCGCTGAAGCCCAGCTCTGAAACCCGCCATGCCATCCCCCACCGCCATCGTGATCGAAGACGAGCCGCAGATCCGCCGCTTCGTGCGCGGCGCGCTCGAGGCCGAAGGCTGGCAGGTGCACGAAGCCGGCACCTTGCGCGACGGCCTTGCGGCCGCCGGCACGCGACAGCCTGATTTGCTGGTGCTTGATTTGGGCCTGCCCGACGGCGACGGCGTGTCGCTGATCCGCGATGTGCGCGGCTGGTCGCAGGTGCCGATCATCGTGCTCTCGGCCCGCACCGACGAAGCCGACAAGATCGCTGCGCTCGACGCCGGCGCCGACGACTACCTGACCAAGCCCTTCGGCACCGGCGAACTGCTGGCCCGCGTGCGCGCCAACCTGCGCCGCCCGCGCGCCGCGAGCGGCAACGGCGATGAACCGGCCGCAGAGGCTGTGTTCCGCTTCGGCGACATCGAACTGGACCGCGCCGCGCGCATCGTGCGCCGCGCCGGCGCCGAGGTGCACCTGACGCCGACCGAGTACCGCCTGCTCTCCGTGCTGGTGGCCAACGCCGGCCGCGTGCTGACGCAGCGGCAACTGCTGCGCGAGGTGTGGGGCCCGTCGCACACGGACCAGAGCCACTACCTGCGCATCTACATGGGGCATCTGCGGCAGAAGCTGGAGGCCGATCCGGCGCAGCCGAAGCATCTGTTGACGGAGACGGCGGTGGGGTACCGACTCGTCGTCTAGAAGGAAAAAGAAAGACGAGGGGAGGGGCGTTCATTCACCCACAAAGCCCGGCAGGCGGTGTGGTGAGGGCGGCCCCTCTGTGCCGCCGAGGAGCGCAGCGTTTCGCGGATCAGGGCTCGCAGCTGTTTGAGCCGAAGGCGAGTTCTGCGAGACCCCGCGAAACGCGAGCACCGCAGGGGAGCCGCGAAGCGGCCGGCACAGTGGGGCCGACCGCGCCGCACCGCTTGCCGGGCGCTCTCCAAGGAGATCAGCCAGCCAATCCCTTGTTCGGATTCAGCAGAAACTTCTCCCCCGTCGCCTGCTTCCCATACACCCCGATCGCATCCAGCTGCAGCGCCTCGACCAGAGACACCTCCCGCGTGTAGTGACTCGCAAACGTCGTCTTCAATTCAGCCACCACGCGCGAACGCAGCCGCTGCGTGCCTTCATCGCCCAGCTTCTGCAGGAACGGGAACAGCAGCCAGCCGCCCATGCCCCAGGCCATGCCGAAGTTGCGCACGAACTCGGTCGGGCTGCGGTCCAGGCCGCCGTAGATGTAGACCTGCTTGTGCGTCATCGAGCCGTAGCGGCTGTATTCCTTGGCGGTGCGGTTGATCGCCGCTTCCATGCAGCCGAGGATCTGGCCGGCGAGCTTGCCGCCGCCCGTGGCGTCGAAGGCCAGCGTGGCGCCGGTGGCGACCAAGGCGTCGGTCAGCTGATCGAGGAAGTCCGGCGAGCTCGCGTTGCAGACGTACTTCGCGCCGATGCTGCGCAGCAGCGCTTCCTGCTCGGGCTTGCGCACGATGTTGACGAGGTCGATGCCGTCCTTCTGGCAGATCTTGTTGAGCATCTGGCCGAGGTTGGACGCGGCCGCCGTGTGCACCAGCGCCTTGTGGCCTTCCATCCGCATGGTCTCGACCATGCTCAGCGAGGTGAGCGGGTTGACGAAACACGAGGCGCCATCGGCAGGAGTGGCATCCGCAGGCAGCTCCAGGCACTGCGCAGCGGCGAGGCAGCGGTACTGCGAATACATCGCACCACCGATGGCCGCCACTGTCTTGCCGAGCAATGCCTGCGCGGTCGGCGACGAACCGGCCTTGACCACCACGCCCGCACCTTCGTTACCCACGGGCATCGACTGGTCGAGCCGTGCCGCCATCGAGGCGCGTGCGCGCTCGGGCACCATGGCGGTGACGACAGGGCGATCGGCCGTGCCGGAGGCCACCGCGGTGCTCATGTCGGCGGCGCCGAAGAGCAGGCCCAGGTCCGACGGGTTCATCGGCGAGGCCTCGACGCGGATCACCACCTCGTGGGCCTGCGGTTCGGGCATCGGGTCGTCGTGCAGGGAGAGTTCGAGTTCGCCGTTGGAACGGACGAGAGAGCGCAGCTGGAGTGCCATGGAGAAGCCCCTGTGAAAGGTCGTTCGGAGATGGCCATCGGCCACGGGGCGGCCAGTATAGGAGCGGGTGCGCGCGCCTGCTGGCGCCTTCAGGACACCACGGGAATCACCGGGGCATGGGCCAGCGCGTGACGCATCTTCAGCGGGTCGAGCCGCTCGATGTAACGCGGAATGTTGCGCCACATCGTGTGGTACCCATAGCCGCCGCGCAGCATCTCCTGGCGCGCGCTGTCCTTGTCCCAGTCCTGCACGGCCATGCGGTAGACCGCCGCCACCACGCCCGTGCGGTCGGCGCCGTGCATGCAATGGATGAGCACCGGCCCCTGCTTCTCGGCCTCGCGAATGGCGACCAGCGCGCGCAGCACCTTGGCATCGTCGATCGACCAGGTGTTGATCGGCACGCGCACCAGCCGGATGCCGCTGCCGGCAAACACCTTCCTGTCGTCGTTGAAGGAGCGCAGGCTCACGACGGTGCGGATGCCCAGCGACTGCAGCGCCGCGACGTTCGCGCGGCGCGGCTGCGCGCTGCGGTACAGCGTGGGCGTGATGCGGTGCAGGTTCTCGACCTGCAGGGCATCGAGCGGATCGGCCCAGTGGCCGGGGCGCAGGTCGGCGGTCTTTGTTTTTGTCGTTGTCATCGCGCGCGCGGACGCCAGTGGCGCACCGTCAGGATGAGCGCCGCGATCGCAAGCCCGCCCCAATAGTCGATCGGCGCACCCCATAGCCAGTGCTTGTGCCAGAAGGCCTTCACGGGGTTGAAGTTCTCGAAGCCGAAGGCCGGGTTGATGAGGAACCACAGGAAGTCTTCGCAGACCCAGAACACGATCAACCCCGCGAGCGCCAGCCCCCAATCGCGCCACGTCCAGCGCCCCTGGAAGGCCAGCGGCGAGACGAACACCAGCATCATGAAGGTGAACACCCAGGCGTGATAACCGGTCATTGCGCGGCCGCCCCAGAACAGGTCGAGCCAGATGTTGTTCTCGATGCGCCACGTGGGCAGCGACGTGGCCCAGCCGGCGCCGCCCTCGATCTGGATCTCGGCGTTGGCGAAGAAGAACGCCATCGTCACGACCCACGCGAGGTAGACCAGCGTGCGGCCGATGCCCGGCCGGGGCTCCACGGCGCCGCCGCTCATTCGCCGAGGCCCAGCACGCGCTGCAGCACCGCGCGCGCGGCCTGCGGCTTGCCCAGGGCGCGGCTGCGTGAGGCCATGGCCGCGAGCTTGGCGGGGTCGGCCATGAGGCGCGCGACCTTGTAATCGAGGCCGATGGCGTCGTAGGCCAGCCAGGCGGCGCTTTCTTCCATGAGGAAGCCGGCGTTGTGTTCTTCCTGCCCCGGAATCGGCGAGATCAGCAGCATCGGCTTGCCCAGCGCCAGGCACTCCGACACCGTGAGGCCGCCGGGTTTGGTCACGACCAGGTCGGCCGCGGCCATCATCTTGTGCATCTCGTTCGTGAAGCCGACGGCCACCACGTGGCCCGGATGGCGCTGCGACAGCGCTTCGAGCCGCGCGTGGGCATCCGCGTTACGGCCGGCCACGGCGATCACCTGGAAGGGCGTGTCGCCGCCGAGCGCCAGCACACGCTCGACCATGCTCGGCAGATCACCCACGCCGGCACCACCCGAAGCCATCAGCAGCACCGGCCGTGCGGGGTCCAGCCCCAGCGCGCTGGCGCAGGCCGCGTGCGCCAGCTCGGGTGCATCGGGCTCGGAAAAAGCCGGCATTACCGGAATGCCCGTGACATGCACGCGCTCGGGCGGAATGCCGCGCGCGCGCAGCCGGAAGGCGACTTCTTCCGTGGCCGCGAGGTAGCCCGTCATGCCCGGCACCAGCCACATGTTGTGCAGGTCGTAGTCGGTGATCTGCAGCCACACGGGGCACTCGATGCGGCCCCGGTTGCGTTCGCGCATCAGCAGCTCGGCCGGCAGGAAGTGGGTGCAGATCACGGCGTCGGGCTTGGCGCGGCGAATTTCGCGCACCAGCGCCCCGGTGCTCAGGCGCTCGATGCCGCGGCGCAGCCGCTGCGAGGGCGCGTGGTGCGGCGTGACGTCGGTGCGCTGGTGCAGGTACGACCACAGCTCGGGCGCGCGGTTCACCAGCTGGAGGTACCAGTCGGTGTACACCTTGCGAAAGCCCAGCGGCACATGGGCCATGGCGTCGACATGCACCGCGGTGTGCGGCGCAAACGACTGGGCGAGGGTGGCTTCGAGCGCCTGGGCGGCGCGCACATGGCCGTTGCCGGCGCTCACACTGAGGATCAGGAGATGGGTCATGCAGTAAGGATGCCGGCGGCGTGCCGATTGGCGCGCATTATCGCCACGCATTGCGACACATCGGCCCCGCGCGTGGCACGGCGCCCGCCATCGGCGAAAATGTCACGGGACGCCCCGTCCCGCGGGCTGTGCACCGCCATCTCGCCAGCCGCAACCATTGCTCCCATGACCGACAACGCCCCCGCCCCCGTCCGCCTCAACAAACGCATGGCCGAACTCGGCCTGTGCTCGCGCCGCGAGGCCGACGACTGGATCGCGCAGGGCTGGGTGCGGGTCAACGGCAAGCCCGCCGAGATGGGCGTGAAGGTCACGCCCAACGACCGCATCGAGGTCGACAAGGCCGCCAAGGGCCAGCAGGCGAACCAGGTCACGATCCTCATCAACAAGCCCATCGGCTACGTGAGCGGGCAGGCCGAAGACGGCCACGAGCCGGCGGTCACGCTCTTCACGCCGCAGAACCGCTGGGTGGAAGACAACGCGCGCTTCTTCTTCGGCCCGCAGCAGCTGCGCGGCCTGGCGCCGTGCGGGCGGCTCGACATCGACTCCACCGGCCTGCTCGTGATGACGCAAGACGGCCGCATTGCGCGCCAGCTCATCGGCGAAGACTCGGTGATGGACAAGGAATACCTCGTGCGCGTGGCCTACCACGGCCTGGACCAGCCCGCGCCCACCGGCCAGCTGGTGCGCCTGGACGACGACGACCCGGTCACCACCAACGTGCAGGCGGTGTTTCCGCCCGCCATGCTGGCGCGGCTGCGGCACGGCCTGAGCCTGGACGGCCAGGCGCTGAAGCCGGCGCGCGTCGAGTGGCAGAACCCCGAGCAGCTGCGCTTCGTGCTCACCGAAGGCAAGAAGCGCCAGATCCGCCGCATGTGCGAGCTGGTCGGCCTCAAGGTGCTGGGCCTGAAGCGCGTGCGCATCGGCAAGGTGATGCTCGGCAACCTGCCGGTGGGGCAGTGGCGCTACCTGGCGCCGCACGAGAAGTTCTAAGAATTCGCTCATGGCCGCGGTGCTGAGCCGTCGCGCATTGAACCGGGCCACGCTGGCGCGGCAGATGCTGCTGGCACGGCGCAAGGCGACCGTCGTGCAGGCCATCGAGAAGCTGGCCGGGCTGCAGGCGCAGGCCCCCAACCCGCCCTACATCGGCCTGTGGAGCCGGCTCGAAGGCTTTCGCCGCGAGCAGCTGACCGACGCGCTGAAGAACCGCCGCATCGTGCGCATGTCGACGCTGCGCGCCACCCTTCACTTGATGACCGCCCCGGACGCGTGGGCCTGGCGGCCGTTGCTCGAACCCGTGCACCAGCGCGGCCTGTCGGGCCTGCATGCGCGGGCCCTCGAAGGCGTCGACCGTGCGGCCGTGGTGAAGGCGGGCCGTGCGTTGCTCGACGGCGGGCCGCTCACCGGCACGGCCCTCGGCCAGGCGCTCGCCGGTCGTTGGAAAGACCACGCACCGGCCTCGCTCGCCGCGCTCATCCGCAACAACGTGCCGCTGGTCCACCTGCCGCCCGCGGGCAGCTGGAACTCGCACCAGAACGCGCTGCTGCAGCCGCTCGGCACATGGCTCGGTGAATCCATCGCCGAGATCGCAGAAGCCACGCAAGACGATCTGCTGCTGCGCTACCTCGCCGCCTTCGGCCCCGCGACGCTGGCCGATGCCGGCGCGTGGTCGGGCCTCACGGGCTGGAAGGCCGTGGCTGAACGGTTGAGGCCGCAGCTGCGCGTGTTCACCGGCGAGCAGGGCCAGGAGCTCTTCGACCTGCCGCGCGCGCCGCGCCCCGACCCCGACACGCCCGCGCCGCCGCGCCTGGTCGCCGAATGGGACAACCTGCTGCTTTCGCATGCCGACCGCAGCCGCGTGCTGGACGAGGCGCACCGCGCCCGCGTGTTCACCGTCAACGGCATCGTGCGCGGCACGGTGCTGCTCGACGGCTTCGTGGCGGGCACCTGGAAGATCGAACGCACGACACAGGCGGCCACGGTGGTGCTGGAACCCTTCACGCGCTGGTCCGCGGCCGACCGGCGCGGTGTGGAGGAAGAGGCGCTGCGCCTGCTGGCCTTTGCCGCAGACGACGAAGCCGAGCGGCACGCGGTCCGCGTCCTGTGACCCTGGCGCCTGCACGGCGCCTAAGCCCCGCCTAAGTCTTCGCGCCTACGCTGCGCCGCGGCGCAAGGCCACTACCGATCATCCTGGTCGCGTGCTACCTTGCGCGCGAAGGAGTCGCCGCAATGCGCGTGCTGCTGGTGGAAGACGACGAAATGATCGGGCGCAGCCTGAAGCAGGCGCTCGAGGGCGCGGGCTGGTCGGCCGACTGGGTGCGCGACGGCGAGCTGGCGCAAAGCGCGCTCGGCGACGGCGGCTACACCTGCGTGCTGCTCGACCTGGGCCTGCCGCGCCAGGACGGCACCGAGGTGCTGCGCCGCGCACGCGAACGCGGCGACGCCACGCCCGTGCTGGTGCTCACCGCGCGCGACGGCCTCGACGACCGCATCCACAGCCTGGACCTCGGCGCCGACGACTACCTGCTCAAGCCCTTCGAGTTCCGCGAGCTGCTCGCGCGCATGCGCGCCGTGGTGCGCCGCCGCGACGGCGCCGCGCATTCGCGGATCGGCACCGCCGCGCTGCAGCTGGACCTCACGACGCGCGAGGTGGCGGTCAACGGCGTGCGCGAGGCGCTCACCGCGCGCGAGTTCGCACTGCTGCACGCGCTGCTGGAGCGGCCCGGCGCCATCCTCTCGCGCGAGCAGCTCGAGAACCGCATCTACGGCTGGGGCGATGAAGTGACCAGCAACGCCATCGACGTGCTGATCCACGGCATGCGCCGCAAGCTCGGTGCCGACGCGATCCGCAACGTGCGCGGGCTCGGTTGGCGAGTCGCTGCATGACCGGTGCGGCCCGCCGCTGGTGGCGCCCGCGTTCGCTGCGCACCCAGCTGCTGCTGTGGCTCGTCACGCTGCATGTGGTGGCGGCGGTGCTCACGGCGTGGTTCTCTTTTCTGGCCTACGGCAATCTGGTTCACAACGCACTCGACGACCAGATGCGGCTGGTGGCCGAGTCGTACGCGGGCAACGATCCGCCCAAGACCCCGCGCGCGATGGACGGCGAAGCGGCGTTCTCGCGCGGCGCCTTCGTCGTGCAACTCTGGAGCGCCGACGGCGCCACCTTGCGCGCGAGTTCGTGGCCCGCGCTGTCGGTGCCGCTGCAACCCGGCAGCGGCTTCCGCGACGTGCGCGCCGAGGGGCCCGCGCATTCGCGCTGGCGCGTATTCACGGCCGAGCCCGCGCCGCACGCCGACGCGCCGCGCGTGCAGGTGCTGCAGAACGAGGACTACCGGCATCGCCGCGCACTGCGCCGCGCCTTGCTCGAAGGCCTGCCGATCGCGCTGCTGCTGCCGGCGGCGCTGCTGGTGCTGTGGCTCATCGTGTCGGCCGCCTCGCGCTCGCTGCGTGGCGTGGCGCGCGACGTGGCCTCGCAGGACGAGCGCCGCCCGACCGAGCTGTCGCTGGCGCGCGTGCCCGACGAGATCACGCCGCTGGTGGGCGCCTTCAACCACCTGCTGTCGCGCGTGCGCAGCGCCTTCGCCACGCAGCGCCGCTTCGTGCAGGACGCGGCGCACGAGCTGCGCACGCCGATGGCGGCCATCGGCCTGCAGATCGAGAACCTGCGCGCGCACGTGCCGGCCGGCGAAGCCACCGACCGCTTCAACCAGCTCGAGGCCGGCGTGACGCGCGCGCAGCACCTGATCGAGCAGCTGCTGCAGCTGTCGCGGCAGGACGCACCGCCGTCGGATGCACCGGGCGAGCGGGTCGACATCGAGGCGCTGCTGCGCGACAGCCTGGGCCAGCGCATGGTGCTGGCCGATGCGCGGCGCATCGACGTGGGCTTCGAAGGACTCACCAGCGCTGTGGTCACCGCGCCCGCGTCCGAGCTGCGCAGCGTGTTCGACAACCTGATCGACAACGCGCTGCGCTACGCGCCCGAAGGTGGCGTGGTCGATGTGCGGCTGCACCGGGTCGAGAACGGGCAGGCGGTGGTCGATGTGCTCGACAACGGGCCGGGCATTCCGCCGGCCGAACTGGAGCGCGTGTTCGACCGCTTCTTTCGCGTGCCGGGCGCAGCGGCGGGCGGCAGCGGACTGGGCCTGGCGATCGCGCGCATGGCGGCCGAGCGGCATGGCCTGCGCATCGAACTGCGCAACCGCGACGACGGGCCGGGGCTGAGGGCGCGGGTGCTGCTGCCGATGTAGACAGGGCAGCGGTGCTCATGCCCCGCTCATTCTTCGCTCACGCTGGCCTCAGTCAGGCTGCCTAGAGTGGCTGCAGGTCCTGCTGCGCGCGGTCCGCGCGACGGCACCGGACCGGAGACAACCTGCCCTCAGGAGAACACACCATGCGCACTTCGTTCCAGCCATTCCAGTTTCTGGCCGTTGCTTCCTTCGCCGCGTTCGCGGCGCTGGGCACGGTCAATGCGTCAGCCGAAACCACCGACGGTTCGGACTTCCATCCGCTGCAGATGAATTCGCCGGAGAACCCGGAGGTGCAGGCCGGCGCGATGGCGGCGGCGCGTCCGAGCGGCACGGAGCCCATTGGCCAGTCGACGTCGGCGCCGGCGATCAGCGGGATGACCCCGGTGTCCGACATCCAGGCGGGCGCCTATGCGGCGTCGCACCCGACGGGCACGGAGCCCATCGGGCAATCGACCTCACTGCCGATGGTGAAGTCGGGCAGCGGAAGCTGATCTCGATCCCGCTGCCGAAGACCTGCAAGCTCAGTCGTCGTTGCTGCTGAGCAGTGCGCGGTAGATCACCGCGCCGATGATCGCGCCCACGATCGGGGCGACCCAGAACAGCCACAGCTCCGACATCGCATACGACGGGCCGAACAGCGCCGGGCCGGTGCTGCGCGCCGGGTTCACCGAGGTGTTGGTCACGGGGATCGACACCAGGTGGATCAGCGTCAGGCACAGGCCGATGGCCATGCCTGCGAAGCCGGCCGCCGCGCGCCGGGCGGTGGCACCCAGGATCACGATCAGGAACACGGCGGTCATCACCACTTCGCTGATCAGCGCGGCCGTCATGCTGTACTTGCCGGGCGAGTGCTCGCCGTAGCCGTTGGTGGCAAAGCCGCCGATGTCCGCACCCGGCTTGCCGGTGGCAATCAGGTACAGCACGCCGGCCGCCGCGATGGCGCCCAGCACCTGCGACACGATGTAGCCCGGCAGCTGCCCGGCCTTGAAGCGGCCTGCGGCTGCAAGGCCGATCGACACGGCCGGGTTGAAATGGCCGCCCGAGATCGGACCGAGCGCATAGGCACCGGTGACCACCGTCAGGCCGAAGGCCAGCGAGACGCCGAGCAGGCCGATGCCGACGCCCGGAAAGGCCGCTGCCAGAACTGCGCTTCCGCAGCCTCCGAGCGTGAGCCAGAAAGTACCAATGAATTCTGCAGACCACTTTTTGTAGGTACTGTGTTCCATAACGCTCCATCCTGAAGTTGAGAAAGCACGCACGGCGGGAGCCGAACGCGGGCCGCATTCTAGGAACGGGAATTGGAGGCGTCGAGCAAACGGGCGCGCTGAACGGCAACTGTTCACGATTGCTGTGGATTTGTGCCCTGCAGCATTTGCACATGGGCGGGGCGCGGGCGTGCGGGGTCACATCGTGACGACGACCTTGCCGAATGCGCCGCGTTCCAGATGGTCGAGCGCGGCGGGCAATGCGTCGAAGCTGTAGCGTGCCGCAATCACCGGCTTCAGCGCATTGGCATCGACCGCGCGCACCAGCTCTTCGAGCGCGCGCCGGTGGCCGACGCCGATGCCTTGCACCGTCACGCGGCCGAGCACCATCGCGTAGAACGACGCGCTCAGCGTGTCGCCGCCGAGCATGCCGATGATCGACACGCGCCCGCCCTGCTTCACGGCCTGCAGCGAGCGGTCGAGGTCGGGGCCGCTCGACAGTTCGAGCACGTGGTCGGCGCCGCGCCCGTGCGTGAGACGGCGCACCTCGGCGGGCCAGTCGCTGTCGCGCGCGAGCACATGCGTGGCGCCGAGCGCGCGTGCCGCGGCCTGCTTGTCTGCGCTGCCGGTCACCACGATGGCCTGCGCGCCGTGCAGCCGCGCGAGCTGCAGGCCGAACAGCGCGACGCCGCCGGTGCCGTGGATCAGCACCGTCTCGCCCGCGCGCAGGGCGCCGGTCTCCACCAGCGCGAACCACGCCGTAAGGCCGGCGCAGGGCAGCGTGCTCGCCTCTTCGAGGCTCAGCGTGGCGGGCGCGGCCACGGCCCAGTTCGCATCGATGCACACATGCGAAGCCAGCATGCCGGGCCCGGGGCCGCCGAGCAGCGTGGTGTCGGCGTGCCAGTGGCTGTCGATCCAGCCGCCCCAGAAGGTGTTGATCACGCGGTCGCCCACGGCAAAGCGGCGCACGCCGGGGCCCACGGCCACCACCGTGCCCGCCATGTCCGAGCCGGGCGTGAAGGGCAGCTCGAGCGCCATGCCCATGCCGTCGCGCACCATGAGCAGGTCGCGGTAGTTGAGCGCCACCGCGCCCACGCGCACGAGGATCTGGCCCGCGCCGGGCGAGGGCATCGGCGCGTCGGCCTGTTCGAGGTGGGCGCGGCCCAGTCGGGGAAGCTGCCAGCGGCGCAGCACATCGGGTTCTTGCATCGGAAAGGCTCCATCGGAAAAGATCGACCTCGATGCTATTGACGATGAAAACGATCCGGTGGTGGATAATTTTCCGAAGAATGGTGCTTGAAAGTCTCCAATGAGCCAACGCCTGCAAGGCATCGAAGAGTTCGTCGCGGCGGTGGAGGCGGGCAGCTTTGCGCTCGCCGCGCAGC
>NZ_CALRZC010000244.1:0-11946 GCF_943372545.1 Variovorax sp. YR752
GACAGCGGCCGCTGCCGCGAACTGCTGGTCGACAACATCCTGCCCGTGGTGCGCTACTACGCCTACGTGCAGGTGGCCGAGACCGAGCAGAACCTGTGGCAGGAGTACCAGCAGCTCGAAGGCGTGGCGCCCAACTTCGCGATGCGCAAGGTGTCGGACGCGCAAGACATCTACCCGGTGTTCCGCGACCTGTTCAAGAAGGAAGGGGTGCCCGCATGATTACCACCACCGAACGCCCTCCCGGTGCCCCCGTCCTGCCGCGCAGCACCGACTTGCCCACCTCGCGCCTGGAGCGCCTGCCCAGCCCGTCCGACTGGACCTTCGAGCTCATCGAGACGTACCACACCGAGATCGCCAAGACGGCCAGGAGCTTCGGCCTGGACACCTACCCGAACCAGCTCGAGGTGATCACGGCCGAGCAGATGATGGACGCCTACGCCAGCGTGGGCATGCCCATGATCTACAGGCACTGGTCGTACGGCAAGCAGTTCATCTCCACCGAGAAGAACTACAAGCGCGGCCACATGGGGCTGGCCTACGAGATCGTCATCAACTCCGATCCGTGCATTGCCTACCTCATGGAAGAAAACACCATGGCCATGCAGGCCCTGGTGATTGCGCATGCGGCCTACGGCCACAACAGCTTCTTCAAGGGCAACTACCTGTTCCGCATGTGGACCGACGCGTCGTCGATCATCGACTACCTCGTCTACGCGCGGCACTACATCGCCGAGTGCGAAGAGCGCCACGGCCTCGATGCCGTGGAAGACCTGCTCGACTCCTGCCACGCGCTCATGAACTACGGCGTCGACCGCTACCGCCGTCCGCAGAAGCGTTCGCTGGCGCAAGAAAGCGCACAGCGCGCCGACCGCGAGCGCCACATGCAGCAGCAGGTGAACGACCTGTGGCGCACGCTGCCGCGCAAGAGCGAGCAGGCGGCAGAGTCGGAAGCCGAAGCCGCACGCCGCTTTCCGTCGGAGCCACAGGAGAACCTGCTCTACTTCATCGAGAAGAACGCCGCCCTGCTCGAACCGTGGCAGCGCGAGGTGGTGCGCATCGTGCGCAAGATCGCGCAGTACTTCTACCCGCAGCGCCAGACCCAGGTCATGAACGAAGGCTGGGCCACCTTCTGGCACTACACGTTGCTCAACACCATGTACGACCGCGGCCAGCTGGACGACGGCTTCATGATGGAATGGCTCAGCTCGCACACCAGCGTGGTGTTCCAGCCGCCCGTGGGCCACCGCGCCTACAGCGGCATCAACCCCTATGCGCTGGGCTTCAAGATGTTCACCGACCTGCGGCGCATCTGCGAAAAGCCGACGGAAGAAGACCGCCGCTGGTTCCCCGACTACGCGGGCACCGACTGGGTCAGGACACTCGACTACGCCATGCGCAACTTCAAGGACGAGAGCTTTGTCGGCCAGTTCCTGAGCCCGAAGACGATGCGCGATTTCCGCCTGTTCGCCATCCGCGATTTCCAGAGTGAATCGGAACTCGAGGTGTCGGCCATCCACGACGACAGCGGCTACCAGGCGCTGCGCGAGTCGCTGTCACGCCAGTACGACATCGGCAACCGCGAGCCCGACATCCAGGTCTGGAGCGTCGCCACGCGCGGCGACCGCTCGCTCACGCTGCGCCACACGCAGCGCAACAACCTGCCGCTGAACGACAGCGCCGAAGAAGTGCTGAAGCACGTCGCAAGGCTCTGGGGCTTCGACGTGCACCTGGAGAGCGTCGACAGCGGCGGCCGGGTCAGCCGCAGCTGGAAGGCTGCCGCGCCCAAGCAGAACTACTGAAGATGGGTCAGGGCACGAGCGCGGCGATGGCCAGCGTGTAGCCCTTCACCCCCAGCCCCACGATGATCCCGCGCGCCGCGGGCGAGATGTACGACTTGTGGCGGAACTCCTCCCGTGCATGCACGTTCGAGATGTGCAGCTCGATCAGCGGCACGCTCGCCCCCTTGATGGCGTCGTGCAGCGCGATCGACGTGTGGGTGTAGGCGCCCGGGTTCATCACCACGCCCAGCATGTTCCCGGCGGCCACTTCGCGGCCCGCCTCCTGGACCCAGTCGATCAGCACGCCTTCGTGGTTCGACTGGCGGCATTCGATCGCCACGCCGAGCTTGACACCCGTTTCCTTGCACAGGCGTTCGACGTCGGCGAGCGTGTCGCGACCGTACTGTTCGGGCTCGCGCGTGCCGAGCAGGTTGAGGTTGGGGCCGTTGAGAACGAGGATTTTCTTCATGATGGATCGGTGAAAGAAGCAGACGGATGCAGGAAGAAGGCCGATTATGGTCGCGCTGCAGACCGCGCCCGGCGCGCTGAAGACGACACCGCAGCGGTCGACCCCACGTAGTGGTTGTACGACCCGATGTCCGCCACGCAGCGCGCCATCAGGTCGACGAACGCGCGCAGCTTCTGCCCCATGTAGCGCTGCCGCTGGTAGGCGCAGTACAGCCGCCGCGCCTCCGGCGGCCATTGCGGCAGCACCGGCACCAGCACGCCCTGCGCCACCTCGGGCCCCGCGAAGAACACCGGCAGCGGCGCGATGCCCAGGCCGTCGATGCAGAAAGTCTTCATCACCCAGTGGTCGTTGGTCTCGAAGGCCGGCTCCGTGCGCACCACATGGCGCCCCGAAGCTTGCTGCGACACCAGCCGCAGCGGCGACGGCGGCCCCGACGGCTCGCGCATCGCGATCATCCGGTGCTGCGCCAACGCCTCGGGCGTCTGCGGCGTGCCGTGCCGCGCCAGGTACTGCGGGCTGGCGTACAGGCCATAGGCCAGCCGGCCCAGCAGCTTGGCGACCAGGTCCGGCAGGTCCGGTGGCGCCGAGCCGACATAGCAATCGACCTCGCCGATCTGCGGGGCCTGCAAGCCGTTCGCCACGTCGAGCTGGCAGCGAACGTTCGGGTGCGATTCGAGAAAGATCCGCACCACATGGCAGACGAAGGAGGTGCTGAACTGCGTGTCGGACAGCAGCGTGAGCCGCCCCGACACCCCGCCCGTGAGCTCCTGCACCTCGGTGCGCGCCGTTTCCAGCCGGCCGCTCACCTCGCCGAGCAGCCCCTCGCAGCGTGCGAAGAACGCACGCCCGGCTTCTGTCGGTGCGATGCGGCGTGAGCTGCGCAGCAGCAGCTGGGCACCCAGCAGTTCCTCCAGCCGTGTGAGCTGCCGGCTCAGCGTGGCCTTCGACACGCCCGACAGGCTCTCCGCCTTGGTGAGGCTGCCGCTCTTCATCACGAGCACGAAGGCCTCGACCAGCGCGAGGTCGATGCGCCCTGCGCTCATGAAAGCCACCGCTGTGGAAGTCGTCGTTGCAGGAATGAAAAGGAGCGTCTTGGCATGGGGCTTTCATCGGTGCGGCGGACACGCTACGGTAGACGGCACCGCCGACAAGGGCATGGCCGATGCTATGCCGGTTTGCGGCGCCCTTTTCCGTCGACCCCACGATCAAGACCCATGAATCCCTCAGTCACCTGGCACCCCGTCGCTCCCTCTGCCGAGGTGCGCGCCGGCGCCAACATCGTCGCCGGCTTTGCGCAAGGCCAGGAGCTCGCGCTGTGGCGCGCGGCCGATGGCACGCCGCAAGCCTGGGAGAACCGCTGCCCCCACCGCAGCGTGCGCTTCACGCTCGGCCAGGTGACCGGCGGCGACCGCCTGGCCTGCGCGTACCACGGCTGGCAGTACGAGGCCGGCAGCGGCGCGTGCGTGCGCATCCCCGCGCACCCGGCCATGCAGGCGCCGCGCAACGTCTGCGCGAAGGTGTTCGCCACGGCGGATGCGGCGGGCATGCTGTGGGTGCGCCTTGCGGCCGATGGCCCGCCCGCGCCGGCCGAACTGGCCGATGTCGTTCCCGCCGGCTGGCACCTCGCCCGCACGCTGACCCTGCGCGTGGCCGCGGCCGAGGTGCGCGATGCGCTGGCGCAGCACGGCTTCGCATCGGCAGCAACGCCCGATGCATGGCAAGGCACGCTGGGCGAATCACCCGTCGCCGCGCTGCTGCTCGACGCCCAGCCGCAGCTGAGCTTCCTGCACCTGTGGACCGACGCAGCGCCGGGTTCCGATGCGATGGCCCGATTGCACCTCGCAGCGCGCCAACTGCGCAGCGAAGTCGAACCCGCTTCATCGCACTGAAAAGAAGAAAGAAAAAACATGCCCTTCGTCACCGACGATCCCAACATGCTCGACGACTGGCTCGTCGTCGGCCCCGCCAGCGGCTTGCCACGAACGACACGCCTGCTCGGCGACACCCTGCACCTGCACACCGATGCCGACGGCACACCGCACGCCCGGCTCGGCACCAACGCGCTGACCGTGCAGTCGCGCTACGGCTTCCTCTGGGTCTGCCCCAGCGGCCGCCCGGCGCGCCCGCTGTTCGCCTTCCCCGAGTACGACGAACCCGGCCGCCGCATCATCGACTGCGGCGGGCTCGGCGTGGCCGTGTCGGGCCTGCGCGTGATCGAGAACTTCCTGGACATGGCGCACTTTCCCTTCGTGCACCCCGACTACCTCGGCAAGGTGCCGCACACCGAAGTGGCCAAGTACAACGTCGAGGTCGACGCCGCCACCGACGAGATCTGGGCCACCGACTGCCGCTTCTGGCAACCGCGCGCCTCGGCCGCCCACGACACGGGCAGCGAGGTGTTCTACAAATACCGCGTGATGCAGCCCTTCTCGGCCATGCTCTACAAGTCGAGCCACCGGCCCGACAAGCTCGACGCCATCGGCCTGTTCCTGCAGCCGGTGGACGACGAGCACGTCATCGCCCACACGCTGCTGGCCTACTTCGACGACGTGTCGACCGACGCCGAGCTCATCGCCTTCCAGCACACGATCTTCGGGCAGGACAAGCCGATCCTGGAAAACCACGCCTTCAAGCGCATGCCGCTCGAAGGCCGCGCCGAAACGCCCACGCGCGGCGACACCACCTCCGTCACCTACCGCCGCTGGCTGCGCGAGCGCGGCATGCGCTTCGGCACCGCGAGGGCCGCCGCATGACCGTCAGGCTCTACGACTACCCGCTCTCGGGCAACTGCTTCAAGGTGCGGCAGATGCTGCTGTGGCTCGGCGTGGACCACGCGAGCGTGCCGGTCGACTTCCACCCCGGTCGCGAGCACAAGTCCGCAAGATTCCTCGCGCAGATCAACCCGCTCGGCCAGCTCCCGGTGATCGACGACGAAGGCTTCGTGCTGCGCGACGCGCAGGCCATCCTGATCTACCTCGCAAGCCGCTACGACGCACCGCAGCGCTGGTACCCCGCCGACCCGAAGCTGCGCGGCCAGGTCGCGATGTGGCTCGCCATGGCCGACGAAATCACGCGCACCGCCTCGGCCGCCCGGCTGCACGACGCGCTGGGCTACACGCACCTGGACATCGACGCCTGCCGGCGCGGTGCGCGCGCGGCCTTCCGCGTGCTCGACGACCACCTCGCCGAGCAGCATGCCGCCACCGGCCTGCACTGGCTCGCCGCCGCGCCCGAGCCGACCATCGCCGACCTCGCCTGCTTCCCGTACGTGGCGCTGGCGGGCGAAGGCGGCATCTCGCTCGACGAGTTTCCCGCGCTGCGCCGCTGGGTCTGGGATTTCCGTCACCTGCCCGGTTTTGTGGGCATGTCGGGTATCTTCCCCGCTGGCCCCGCCTGAAGGCGCGCCTGAGTATCCTTGTCCCCTTCCGCTCTCTGAAGAACCGAATCCCATGAAAACCAAAGCCGCCGTCGCCTGGCAAGCAGGCCAACCCCTCACCATCGAAACCGTGGACCTCCAGGGCCCCAAGTTCGGTGAAGTGCTGGTCGAGATCAAGGCCACCGGCATCTGCCACACCGACTACTACACGCTCTCCGGCGCCGACCCCGAAGGCATCTTTCCCGCCATCCTGGGCCATGAAGGCGCGGGCATCGTGGTCGACGTCGGCCCCGGCGTCACCACGCTGAAAAAGGGCGACCACGTCATTCCGCTGTACACGCCCGAATGCCGCCAGTGCAAGTTCTGCCTGAGCCGCAAGACCAACCTGTGCCAGCTGATCCGCGGCACGCAGGGCAAGGGCCTCATGCCCGACGCCACCTCGCGCTTCAGCCTCGACGGCAAGCCCATCTTTCACTACATGGGCACCAGCACCTTCAGCAACTACACGGTCGCGCCCGAGATCTCGCTGGCCAAGATCCGCGAAGACGCGCCCTTCGACAAGGTCTGCTACATCGGCTGCGGCGTCACCACCGGCATCGGTGCGGTGCTCTTCACGGCCAAGGTCGAAGCCGGCGCGAATGTCGTGGTGTTCGGCCTCGGCGGCATCGGCCTGAACGTGATCCAGGGCGCCAAGATGGTGGGCGCCGACAAGATCATCGGCGTCGACCTGAACCCCGAGCGCGAAGCCATGGCGCGCAAGTTCGGCATGACGCACTTCATCAACCCCAAGACCACCGAGAACGTCGTCGACGCGATCGTGCAGCTGACCGACGGCGGCGCCGACTACAGCTTCGAGTGCATCGGCAACACGCAGGTGATGCGCCAGGCACTGGAATGCACGCACAAGGGCTGGGGCCGCAGCATCATCATCGGCGTGGCCGAGGCCGGCGCCGAGATCAGCACGCGCCCGTTCCAGCTGGTCACGGGCCGCAAGTGGGAAGGCTCGGCCTTTGGCGGCGCGCGCGGACGCACCGACGTGCCGAAGATCGTCGACTGGTACATGGAAGGCAAGATCAACATCGACGACCTGATCACGCACACCATGCCGCTGGAAGACATCAACAAGGGCTTCGACCTGATGAAGCGCGGCGAGTCGATCCGCGGCGTCGTTCTTTACTAAGGCCGAGGAGGCGCCCGCCATGAACCGCATGGAACCCCTGCGCAGAATTGAAGCGGGCGTCCTCGAAGTCGCCTACTACGAAGCCGGCCCCACCGACGGCCCGCCCGTGCTGCTGATGCACGGCTTTCCGTACGACATTCACACGTACGCCGAGGTTGCGCCGATGCTGGCCGCGCAAGGCTGCCGCGTCGTCGTGCCGTACATGCGCGGCTACGGCGGCACGCGCTTCCTGAGCGACGCCACGCCGCGCTCGGGCGAACAGGCGGCGTTCGGCGCCGACCTGCTCGCACTGCTCGACGCGCTGAAGATCGACCGCGCGGTGCTCGCCGGCTACGACTGGGGCGGCCGCGCCGCCTGCGTGGTGGCGGCGCTGTGGCCCGAGCGCTGCGCGGGGCTGGTCTCGCTCAACAGCTACAACATCCAGAACATCGCCCAGGCGATGGAGCCGGACACGGCCGAGAACGAGCACAGCCTCTGGTACCAGTACTACTTTCACAGCGAGCGCGGCCGCGCCGGCCTCGCGAAGGACCGCAACGCGATCGCGAAGCTGCTCTGGAAACTGTGGTCGCCGACGTGGAACTTCGACGACGCCACCTTCGCACGCAGTGCCGCCGCCTTCGACCACCCCGACTTCGTCGACGTGGTGATCCATTCGTACCGCCACCGCTTCGGCCTCGTGCCCGGCGACCCGGCCTATGCCGACATCGAACGCCGCCTTGCCGCGCAGCCGACGATCACCGTGCCCGCCATCACCTTCGACGGCATCGACGACGGCGTGCGACCGCCCGCCGATGCCTCGGCCCACGCGCACCGCTTCAGCGGGCCGCGTTCGCACCGCCTCGTGCCCGGCGCGGGCCACAACCTGCCGCAGGAAGCACCGCGCACCTTCGCCGATGCCGTGCTTGAACTCGTGCCTGCCCTACGCAGCCAGACGACCTCTTCTTCATGACCGACACCACCCCGACACTCCTTTCCGAACACCACGCCTTCGGCGGCGTGCAGCGCTTCTTCGAGCATCGCTCGCACGAAATCGGCCTGCCCATGCGCTTCTCGGTCTACCTGCCCCCGCAGGCCGCGACCGCAGGCAAGCCCGTGCCTGCCCTGCTCTATCTCGCGGGCCTGACCTGCAACGAGGAAACCTTCGCGGTGAAGGCCGGCGCGCAGCGCATGGCCGCGAGCCTGGGCCTGGCGCTCATCGCACCCGACACCAGCCCGCGCGGCGCCGGGCCCGAAGGCCTGCCGGGCGCCAAGGACAGCTGGGACTTCGGCATCGGTGCCGGCTTTTATCTCGACGCCACCGCCGAGCCCTGGGCCACGCACTGGCGCATGGAAAGCTGGATCGTCCACGAGCTGCTGCCGCTCGTGGCGCAGCACTTGCCCATCGACGGCCAGCGCCTGGGCATCTTCGGCCACTCGATGGGCGGCCACGGCGCGCTCACGCTGGCGCTGCGGCACCCGGGGCGCTTCCTGTCGCTCTCGGCCTTCGCACCGATCTGCGCACCCACCCAGTGCCCGTGGGGCCAGAAGGCCTTCGCCGGCTACCTGGGCGAGCCCGGCGACGACCGCGGGCAGTGGCTCGCGCACGACGCCAGCGCGCTGATGCAATCGCAGACCGTGGCGCCCTATCCGCAGGGCATCCTCATCGACCAGGGCCTGGCCGACAAATTCCTCGCCGAGCAGCTGCACCCCGAGGTCTTCGAGGCCGCCTGCTTCGCCGCCGGCCAGCCGCTCACGCTGCGCCGCCATGCGGGCTACGACCACGGCTATTACTTCATCCAGAGCTTCATGGCCGACCACATCGCGCACCACGCGCAGACGCTGATCGGGTGATCACAAAGGGTGCGGTTCGCACCCCGCGTGGCTATCATGGTCCGCATGTCTGCCGCCCAGATTCCTGCCTTCGAGTTGCGCTCGCGCGATGGCGGCGCCGAAGAGAACATGGTGCTCGCCGGCATCTGGCGTCGCGCCTGGGTGTCGGCCAACCGGGGCGCCGCCCACGTCGAGCCCATCGCCCACTGGCTGCGCCGCGTGCAGACCGAATTCATCCCGCCCGCCGACGTGGTGCTGGCCGAGCGCGACGGCCAGGTGCTGGCCTTCATGGTGCTGCTCACGGCGCGCGAGTACGTGGCCCAGCTGTTCGTCGAACCGCACCTGCGCAGCCAGGGCCTGGGCAAGGCGCTGCTCGACGAGGCCTGCGTGCGCATGCCGCACGGCTGGCGGCTGCACGTGGCCGTCACCAACACCGAGGCGCAGCGCTTCTACGAACGCTACGGCCTCGTGCGCGGCGTGGTCGACCGGCACCCGGGCAGCGGGCGCGAACGCATCGCCTACCATTGGTCGCCTGCCCGCGCGTCCTGGCGCACGGGCTGACCCCCCTCTCCCTTCTTCTTGCCCCATGCGCATCCGCATCGATCACATCGCCCTCTGGACCACCGACCTCGAACGCTGCAAGCGCTTCTACGTCGACTACTTCGGCGCCACCGCCGGCGCGGGGTATGTCAACCCGACCAAGGGCTTCGCCTCTTGCTTCCTGAGCCTGGGCGACGGCGCGCGCATCGAGGCCATGACCACGAGCACCCAATCGCCCGTGGTCGCCGAACCCGGCGCGCAGCGCATGGGCTGGACGCACCTCGCGATCTCGGTCGGCTCCGACGCCGAGGTCGATGCGCTCACGCAGCGACTGAAGGCCGACGGCTACCCGCTGCTCGACGGCCCGCGCCGCACCGGCGACGGCTACTACGAGAGCGTGGTGCTCGACCCGGACGGCAACCGCATCGAGATCACCGCATGAGCGCATTCGTTCAAAGCCTGCACGAGACCTTCGAACGCCTCGGCCGCATCGAAACCCGCCGCATGTTCGGCGGCCACGGCGTGTGGCACGAGGGCCGCATGATCGCGCTCGTCGCCAAGGACACGCTGTACCTCAAGTCCGATGCCGGCAGCGCCGCGCACTTCGATGCGTTGAACCTGCCGCCCTTCACCTACGTGCGCGCAGGCAAGGAGATGCCGATGTCGTACCGGCTGGCGCCGGCCGACCTGTTCGAAGACCGCGAGGAAGCCGCCCGCTGGGGCCGCCTCGCCTACGAAGCCGCGCTGCGCTCGGGCCAGCCGCCGAAGCAGAAGAAGCCCAAGCCCCAACCCAAGACCCCCTCCAAGGCCGCGAAAGCGAAGACCCGGTGAACGAACAGAACAACAACAGCAACAACCCCAGCCACCGGCTCCCTCCGCTGCCCGAGCGCGAACAGATCGCGCTGCTCGATCCCTTCGACAGCCTCGACCTGAAAGACATCGTGGTCGTCGCCTCGCTGGCCGAAGCCGAGCGCGCCGCAGACGAATTGCTCACGGCCGGCGTGGCCGGCTTCGACACCGAGTCGCGCCCCACTTTTGCAAAGAACGAGGTGTCGACCGGCCCGCACGTGGTGCAGTTCGCCACGCGCGACACGGCCTGGCTGTTCCAGCTGCACCGCGACGAGTGCAACCACGTGGTCGCGGGCCTGCTCGCCTCCACCGAGCTGCGCAAGGTCGGCTTCGGTCTCTCGAGCGACCTGTCGATGATCCGCATGCGCCTGGCCATTGCGCCGCAGGCCGTGTTCGACATCGACGACGAGTTCCGCCGGCGCGGCTACAGACGCTCGGTCGGTGTGAAGACGGCCGTGGCGCTGATGTTCAACCAGCGCTTCGCCAAGTCGCGCAAGGCGACCACGTCGAACTGGGCGCACAAGCAGCTCAGCGAATCGCAGATCCGCTACGCCGCCAACGACGCCTATGCGTCGCTGCGCGTGTTCGACGCGCTCTTTCCGAACGGCTGACCGAGCGCGCGACTGCCGTCAGTCGCGCCCCGCTTCGAGGATGGCCTGCGCCAGCCGCAGCGGGTTCGAGAAGAACATCTCGTGGCTGCCCGGGCACTCCACGAGCCGGAACAACCCGAGCCGCTCCGACAGCCGCGGATGCCACGGCAGGCTGTGCGGCAGCGCCGTGTCCTGCAGGCAATTGACGTACGACTTGCCCAGCGCCAGCGCCGCCAGCGGCTGCTTCAGCTGGATCTTGTCGGTGAAGGTGCGGTACGGGTGCGGGTTGAGCTGGTCGTAGGCGGACTGCGCCAGCGCCAGGTCGGCGTCGTTGATGAAGGCCTCGCGCCAGATCTCGAACGGCAGCGTCACGGCATTGCCGTTGGCCGCGGCCACCGCGTCGAACATGGCCACGTAGTGCGGCGGCACCATGTCGTTGAGCGCCTCGCCATCGAGCGGCACAAAGGCGTTGATGTAGACCAACCGCCGCAGCCGTGCCGCGATGCGATCGGCCACGCCCGAGATCACCATGCCGCCGTAGCTGTGACCCACGAGCCGCACCTGCGTGAGGTCTTGGCCCTCGATGTAGCGCACCACCGACGCGATGGCGTCGTCCAGCCCGGTGTTCGCGCGGCTGTCGCCGGGGTTGTTGCCTGCCACGGTGGGGCAATGCACGGTGTGGCCGGCCGCGCGCAGGCCGTCGGCCACAGCCTCCATTTCAGCGCCGGTGTGCCAGGCGCCGTGAACCAGAACATAGGTGTCGGACATGGGTGTCTCCTTCGTTGGATGCGTCGTTGGGTGATAGACCGAGGCGACTGTAGAAAAAACGGTGCGTTGCGGATGGCCGCTGCCTGCCAACCTGATGGCCGATTCGCGCCAGCGGTCTTTTTGTGTCGTGGGTTGCCTCGATTCAATAATTCAAAGATACTTGAAATATGGAAGAAAACGATGTGGTCCGCGCCTTGGGCGCACTCGCGCAACCCGTGCGCCTGCGGGTGTTCCGTGCCTTGGTGGTGGCGGGGCCCGACGGGCTGACGCCCGGTGGGCTCACTGAAGCGCTGGCGGTGTCGGCGACGGGGCTGTCCTTCCACCTCAAGGAGCTGGTGAACGCGAGCCTCGTCTCGCAGGAGCGGCAAGGGCGCAACCTCATTTACCGCGCGTCGTTCGACCGGATGAACGGTCTGCTCGGCTACCTCACCGAGAACTGCTGTCAGGGGGAAGCCTGCCTTCCGGCGACCGCCTGCGACTGCTGAGGACATATGAAAGCCTGTGCTGTTGCACGCAGCGTGCGTGCGCTCTGGCGTGCTCCCGCCGACGGGGCACCTTGCTCCGCGAATGTCCTCCGCCCTTCGGGC
>NZ_CALRZC010000245.1:0-11935 GCF_943372545.1 Variovorax sp. YR752
GAACGCAGCGACCGCAGGTCGCGAAGTGAGTTCTGCGGCACGACCCCGGTGCGAGCATCGCAGTGGAGTCGGCGCGCAGCGCCGACCGCCGCCGAATGAGCCACCAGCGGGCAGCGCCTGCCGCGATGCTCTAAGGAGGCACGAAAGCAGAGGTCCGCAGACTTCAGCAAAGGGCCGTGACGCGACGGCCGCTTCGATCGGTGGAAGCCTATGTCGCTTCAGGCCACCCGCTCGCCTCCGACGAACACCTCGCGCACGGCCGGGTGCGCATCGACTTCCTTCACCCGCAGCAGGTCGCCACGCAGGCCGATCGCGATCTCGCCGCGGTCGAACAGGCCCGAGGCCTGCGCAGGGCCGCGGCTGACCACCTGCATGGCCTCCGGCATCGAGAAGCCGGCATCGCGGTGCAGGCACCAGGCGGCCTGCAGCAGGCTGCCCGGCGCGTAGTCGGACGACAGGCCGTCGAGCACGCCCTCGCGCGCCAGCGTGATCGCCGCGACGTTGCCCGAGTGCGAACCGCCGCGCACCACGTTCGGCGCACCGGCGATGGTCTTCAGGCCGTGTGCGTGGGCATGCCGCGCCGCTTCCAGCGTGGTCGGGAATTCGCTCATCGAAGCGCCGAGCTCGCGCGCCTCGTCGACATGGGCCAGCGTGGTGTCGTCGTGCGTGGCCAGCGCCACACCGTGGCGGCGCGCGAAGTCGGCGAACCAGTCGCGGTGCGGCTGTGCGTACTGCGCCTGGCGCTGCGGCGCGATGCGCACCTCCTCGTCGAACTGCGCATCGCTCCAGCCCTTCTTGCCGGTGTAGTAGGTGCGCGCCTGCTCGACGTCGGTCCACTGCCGCTGGCCAGGCGTGTGGTCCATCAGCGAGATTAGCCGCAGTCGCGGGTGGCCGGCAAAGGGCTCGAACAGGTTCAGCGCATTCGCCGCCGGCAATTCGCAGCGCACGTGGATCAGGTGCTGGCTGCGCAGCAGGCCGGCCGCCTCGAGCTGGTCGAGCACGCCGAGCAGCGCGCTCTGGTCGCGGGCCCGGAAGCCGTCGCCGTACGGGTCGCCGACGCCGATCGCGTCGAGCACCGTGGTGATGCCGGCCGCAGCGATCTCGGCGTCGTGGGCCTGCAGGGCCGGGCGCATCGGGAAGCTCACCTTGGGCCGCGGCATCACGTGGCGCTCGAGGTTGTCGGTGTGCACCTCGACCAGCCCGGGCAGCAGCCAGTCGCCGGCCAGGTCGTGCGCGCCGGCCAGGCTGCTGGCGCCGGGGTCGATCGCGGCGATACGCCCGTCGATCACCTGCACCGTGGCACGCGGCAGCACCTCGTGGCCGAGCACGACGCGGGCGTTGCTGAAGATGCGTTCGGTCATGGCGTGTCCCGGTCTGGCAGTCAGGTGGTCAGGCAGTCAGGCGCAGAAGTCGATGCGGCGATCGGCCACCGCATCGCGCACTTCCTCGTCGTGGAAGATGCCGACAACGGCACTGCCGCGTGCCTTGGCCTCGCGGATCAGTTCGATCACCACGCGGCGGTTGGCGGCGTCCAGCGAGGCGGTGGGTTCGTCCAGCAGCAGCAGCCGCGCCGGCAGAATGAGGCCGCGCGCGATGTTCACGCGCTGCTGCTCGCCGCCGGAGAAGGTGGCCGGCGGCAGGCCCCACAGCCCGGCGGGCAGGTTGAGCCGCGCGAGCAGGGTTCGGGCCTGCTCGCGTGCCGCCTCGAGCGCGGCGCGGTACGGCGTGTCGTCCAGCGGATCGGCGTCTGCCTCGGGGTCGGCCGACTTGGCATCGAGCAGGCGCTCGGCCACCAGGTCCAGCGCCGGCTGGCGCGGCAGCGCCCACAGGAACTGGCTGACATAGGCGATCTCGCGCCGGCGCAGCGCCAGCACCTCGCGCGGCGCGGCGCGGGCCAGGTCGATGCGCTCGCCATCCTCTCGCTGCAGCCACAGCGCACCGGCATCGACGGCATAGCTGCCGTACAGGCACTTCATCAGCGTCGACTTGCCGCGCCCCGACGGGCCGACCAGGGCGACGCACTCGCCGGCGTTCACGCGCAAGCTGACGCCGTCGAGCACCGGCAGCTGCAGGCCGTCGCGCAGGTGCAGCGTGAAGCGCTTTCGCGCGCCCTCCACCTCGAGCACGGGCTTCATGCGGACACCACCGAGGCCACCAGCAGCTGCGTGTAGGGGTGCTGCGGATCGTCGAACACCCGATCGGTCAGCCCCTGCTCGACGATGCGGCCGTGGCGCATCACCAGCGTGCGGTGGGCCAGCAGGCGCGCCACGCCGAGGTCGTGCGTGACGACCAGCGCCGACAGGTGCAGCCGCCCGACCAGCAGGCGGATCAGGTCGAGCAGGCGGGCCTGCACCGAGACGTCCAGCCCCGAGGTCGGCTCGTCCATCAGCACCAGGCGCGGCCGCGTCACCAGGTTGCGGGCGATCTGCAGGCGCTGGCGCATTCCGCCGGAGAACTCGCGCGGCGAGTCGTCGAGCCGTGCGCCATCGAGCTCGACGCGCGCAAGCCAGCGTGTCGCGGTGTCGCGCAGCACGGCGTAGCGGCGCTCGCCCTGCCCCATCAGCCGCTCGCCGACGTTGGCGCCGGCGCTGACGTTCATGCGCAGGCCCTCGTGCGCGTGCTGCTCGACGAAGCCCCACTCGGTGCGCGCCAGCTCGCGGCGCTCGCGCTCGCCGCAGCCATGCACATCGATCTCGCGGCCGTCGCGGCGGCGGTAGAGCACCTGGCCTTCGGCCGGCGCCAGGCGGCCGGCGATGCAGTTCAGCAGCGTCGACTTGCCCGAGCCCGATTCGCCGACGATCGCCAGCACCTCGCCGGGGAAGAGTTCGAGCGAGGCCTCGCGCACCGCCCAGTGGCCGTCGCGCGCGCCGTCGAAGCGGTGGCCGAGCTGCTGCACGCGCAGCAGCGGCTGCGTGGTGCTCATGACAGCCCCTCCTGCTGCTCGCGGCAGTGGTCGCTGTCCGAACAGGTCCATTGCGTGCTGCCGTCGTCCATCACGATCTCGTCGAGGTAGCTGGTGCTGCAGCCGCACAGCGCGCAGGCATGGCCCTGCGGTTCGATGCGGAACGGGTGGTCGGCGAAGTCCAGGCTCTTCACCTCGGTGTAGGGCGGAACCGCATACAGACGCTTCTCGCGGCCGGCGCCGAACAGTTGCAGCGCCGGCATGCGGTGCATCTTCGGGTTGTCGAAGCTCGGGATCGGCGAGGGCGACATCACGTAGCGGCGATTGACGAGCACCGGGTAGTCGTAAGTCGTGTCGATGCGACCCCACTGCGCGATGTCCTCGTACAGCTTCACGTTCATCAGCCCGTACTCGGCGAAGGCGTGCAGCTTCAGCGTCTCGCGCCGGCGCGCCTCGAGCTTGTACAGCGGCTCGGGCTGCGGCACCTGGTAGACGAGGATCTGCGCCTCGCTCAGCGGCCGTTCGGGGATGCGGTGGCGCGTCTGGATGATGGTCGCCTCGGCGGTGCGCTCGGTGGTGCGGCCACCGGTGGTGCGCGCGAAGAAGCGGCGGATGTTGACCGCGTTGGTGGTGTCGTCCGAGCCCTGGTCGATGACCTTGAGCACGTCGGCCTGGCCGATCACCGCGGCCGTCACCTGGATGCCGCCGGTGCCCCAGCCATAGGCCAGCGGCATCTCGCGCGAACCGAAGGGCACCTGGTGGCCGGGAATCGCCACGGCCTTCAGCAGCGCGCGGCGGATCATGCGCTTGGTGCCCTCGTCCAGATAGGCGAAGTTGTAGCCATTCATGCCTGGCGCTCCTCGCGAAGTGCACGCACCAGCAGCAGTTCGGACTCGAAGGTCACGTAGTGCGGCAGCTTGAGGTGCTGCACGAAGCCCGAGGCCTCGACGTTGTCGCCATGGCTGAGCACGAACTCGCTGTCCTGCGCCGGGCTGGTGAGCTGCTCGTCGAACTCGTCGGCGCGCATCACGCGGTCGACCAGCGACATCGCCATCGCCTTGCGCTCGCCGTGGCCCAACACCAGGCCCTGGCCGCGCGTGAACTGCGGCGGCTGCGTGGCGCTGCCGGCGAAGTGGTTGACCATCTGGCAGTCGGTCAGCTCGATCTCGCCGATCTCGATCGGAAAGCCGAGTTCGTCGGGCACGATCTCCAGCGGCACGGCGCCGAAGCGGATCTCGCCGGCAAAGGGGTGGGTGTAGGCATAGCCGCGCTGCGTCGAGTAGCCCATGCCGAGCACCCAGCCTTCGTCGGCACGCGCCAGCATCTGCAGGCGCGCCGCGCGCGGCAGCGGGTGCGCTGGCGGGTCGCGGGTGATGTCCGGCGGTTCGGGGTCGCCCTCGCTCGGCACACACGGCTCGATCAGGCCCTGCGCCGCCAGCTCGTCGATCGGGCTGGCCAGCGGCTCGCCCGCCGTGGGCGCAGACGCTGCGGCGGCCACGCCCTCGGGCAGGCCCGCGCGGCCGGCCAGTTCGAAGTCGAGCAGGCGCTGCGTGTAGTCGAAGCTCGGGCCGAGCAACTGGCCGCCGGGCACGTCCTTGAAGATCGCCGAGACACGCCGGCGCACGCGCATGCGCGCGGTGTCGACCGGCTCGCTGAAGCCCCAGCGTGGCAGCGTGGTGCGGTAGGCGCGCAGCAGGAACACGGCCTCGGTGCTGTCGCCGCGCGCCTGCTTGAGGGCCAGCGCGGCCAGGTCGGGGTCGTACAGCGAGGCCTCGGCCATCACGCGGTCGACCAGCAGGCGAAGCTGCTCGCGCAGCTGCGCGGCCTCGAGCTCGGGCACGGCGGGGTCACCACGACGGGCCTGGGCGAGCAGCTCGAGCGAAGCGGCGATCGCCTGCTCGCCGCCCTTCACGGCGATGTACATGCTTCAGCCCTCCAGCCGCAGGTGGGTGCTGCGCGGCAGCGCGGCGATGCGGTCGCCGCAGCTGAGGATCAGATCGATGCCGCGCGGGAACGAGGCCTCGAGCTCGGTGCGCGCCTGCCAGAACGCGGCGTCGAGCCCGCCGACGTGCAGGGTCTGCGTGCTCGCGATCCCCGGGCCGCGCAGCACCAGCCGCATGCCGGCATCCAGCGACGGCACCTCGACGATCAGCGTCGCGCCGTCCTGCGGCACGTCATCGCTGCCGAGTGACAGCGCCGACCACAACGCGGCCTCGGCATGTGCCGCATCGGTGACGGCGAAGGCGGCGCGGGCCGGCCCGCCGGCGATGCGCACGCCGGTGTGGAAGCGCACATGCTCCAGCGCGTCGGCATCGCACAGCGCCGGATGGAGCCAGACGCTGGTCTCGGCGTCGAGCAGGCTGAGCAGCAGCGCCGTCGTGGCGCGGCCGAGGCCGGCGTCGTCGAGGCCGTCGAGCGCGTCCTGCGGCAGCGTCTGCACGCGGCCGGGGCGGGCCATGGCCTCGAGCAGCTGGCGGAACACCCGTTGCGCGTCATGCACCGGTTGCGACAGGCCGCGGCCGATGTCGGCGAGGGCGGTGTTCATGCCACCTCCGGCTGCAGCGCGAAGAAGCGCACGCGGCTGGCTTCAGTGCGCGCGCGCTCTTCGCGCTCGCTGCGCTGGCGCGCGGCCCGCAGCGGCTCGATCACCTCGCGCAGCAGCAGCGCACGCAACTCCGGGCGCTGCAGCAGCGCGTCGAGTTGTGCGATGCGTTCGGCGCGCGCCTCGTCGAGGCCGAGCACGTGGCCGACGCCGGCGACCACGCTGCCGTCGGCCGCACGATGGCGCACGGCGCAGCGCGACACCGTCGCCTCGCCGACGTTGAAGCGGTCACCGCGGTTGCCGATGCGTGCGCGCACCATCAGCAGCCCGTGCTCCGGCGCACGCAGTGTCTCGAAGCGATAGTCGGCCAGCACCGGCGCCGCCAGCCGGCCCAGATCGGCGGGTTGCGCCATCGCCAGGACACGCAGCCAGCCGGCACGCTCGGCGTTCGACACAGGAGTGGGATCGGTCATGCGGATGTCATCTAGACGACTCACGATGTCGGCCAGTATCCGCAGCAGCCGTGACAGTTTATTGACCATGTTCGACGAACCGACGATCGCATCGCGCCGAGCCGACGAGGCCGTCGCCGCATCACCGCGCTGGGCGCTCATCGCCTCGGAGTTGCGCGCCGACATTGCCGCCGGCCGCTTCGCGCCCGGCGCGCAGCTGCCCAACGAATCGGTGCTGGCCGGACGCTTCGGCGTGCACCGCCACACGCTGCGCCAGGCCGTGCGGCAACTGGTGCACGAGGGCCACCTGCGCGTGGTCCAGGGTCGCGGCACCTTCGTGCGCGAGCTGGTGCTGGACTACGCGCTGAAGCGGCGCACACGCCTGACGGAGAACCTCGCGGACGCCGGCGAGCGCGCCCAGCGCGAACTGCTGGCCCACAGCTGCATCGTGGCCGGCGAGTGGGCCGAGGCCCTGCGCTTGCCCCCGCGGGCCATGGTCGACGTGCTGCACACGCGCGTGGCCGCGCGCGGCCGGCCGATCGGGCTGAGCACCTGCGCCTACCCGTCGGCGCGCCTGTCGGGCATGGCTGCGGCCTTCCAGCAGACCGGCTCGATCACGGCGGCGCTGCGCCAGCTCGGCGTGGCCGACTACCAGCGCTCGCGCAGCACCGTGTCGTGCCGGCTGCCCACCGCCGCCGAAGCCGATGCGCTGGCGCGCGCCGCCACCGAACCGGTGCTGGTGGTGCAGTTCGTCAGCGTCGACAGCGCAGGCGTTCCGGTGGAGGCCGGGCGCACGCTGTTCGCCGCCGATGCGGTGCAGCTCAGCGTCGCGCACGAGGCATGAGCGCGCCGGGCCTGCCGCGCGATGCGATCTACTTCGCGCCCGATCCGCGGCATCCGCTGTGGCATGCGGGCTGCGCCTGGCTGGGGCGCGACGCCCGCAGCGCGGCGCCGTCGCCACCAGCGCGGCCGGGGGTGCAGCATCCCTGGCGCTACGGCTGGCACGCGACCCTGAAGGCGCCGATGCGACTGGCACCCGGAACCAGCGAGGCCGACTGGCTCGACGACGTGGCCCGCCTCGCCGCGAGCCACCCGGCCTTCACCATGCCGGCGCTGCAGGTCGGCTGGCTGACCGACTTCCTCGCGCTGCAACCGCGCGACGCACTGCCGCCCGATCACCCGCTGCGACGGCTGGCCGACGATTGCGTGCTGCGGCTCGATCGCTGGCGCGCCGCGCCGGACGAGGCCGAGCGCGAGCGCCAGCGGCGCAGCGCAAGGACCGCGAGGCAAGCCGGGCAGGTCGAGCGGCTCGGCTACGCACACGTGCTCGACGACTGGCGCTTCCACATGACGCTCAGCGACAGCCTGGCCGGCCTCGACGAAACGACGGCCGGGCAGCTCCACCGGCAGGCCGTCGACCACTTCGCCGAGGCGCTGGCCGAACCGCTGCAGTGCGATGCGCTGTGCGTGTTCGTCGAGCCGTCCCCAGGCGCGCCGTTCGAGCTGCGCCATCGTCTTGCGCTGGGCGCGCGATGAGCGGGATAGTCGCCTGCTCGCATCGCCTGCTGATCGTTGTCGGCCCGTCCGGCGCCGGCAAGGACAGCCTGATCTCGGCCTGGCTCGGGTCGCTGCCCGCCGCGATCCGCCCGCAGCGCGCACGGCGCACGATCACCCGGCCGGCGGATGCCCACGAAGACCATGAGTGGATCGACGCGGCCGCATTCGCCCGCGATCGTGACGCGGGGGCGTTCGCCTTCTGGTGGACGGCGCACGGCCTGGCCTACGGCATCCGGCAGCGCGAGCTGGCGCCCCTGGCCAGCGGCCGCTGGGTGGTGATGAACGGCTCGCGCGAGCACCTCGCCACCTTGCGAGAGGCGGCGCCGCATGCGCGCGTGGTGACCGTCGACGCACCGGCCGAACTTCGCCGGCAGCGCCTGCGCTCGCGTGGCCGCGAGGACGCGCCGGCGCAGGGCGCCCGCCTGCAGCGCGCCGCGCCGGCCGTCGATGCCGACCTGCACATCGACAACTGCGGCACCCTGGCCGACGCCGTCGCCCAGCTGCACGCCTGGTGGCAGCCGCTGGCCGCCGGCGCTGGCGAGCGACTCAGTCGCCCTTCTTCGGCCGCCCCGGCGTGAGCGGCGCCAGGGCGTTCAGCGCGCCCTGCAGCGCGGCGTCGTTGAGGCCGGCCAGGGCCTGCAGGCCGGCACGCAGCAGCTCGCTCTTCTTGGTCGGGCGCTTGAAGCCGAGCGCGCGGTCCTTCAGCGCGGCGATCAGGGCGAAATCGGACTGCGGCATCGTGAAGCTGTCGCGCACCAGCTTGGCCTTGGGCGGCTTGGCCGGCTTGGCGGCCGGTGCCGCGGGCTTCGGCGCGGGCTTTGCCGCGGGATTGGCGGCGAGCTTCGGAGCCGGCTTCGCGGCAACCTTGGCGGCGGGCTTGGCGGCGGGTTTCGTGGCGGCCTTGGCAGCCGGCTTCGGTGCCGCCTTCGCAGTGGACTTCACGGCAGGCTTTGCGGCAACTTTGCTGACCATCGTCGGATTCCTTCCATTGGTGTAAATGATTTATATAGTTTATATCAAAGCGACCGTGCGTCACACGCCTGCCACATGCGCGACCGAGACTCGCGCGCATGAACATGCTGATGGAACCGGCGCTGCAGGCCGCGCCGGCGCTCGCCTGGGATGCCAGGCACTGTGCCGCGCTGATCGACGAACTGCTGGCCCTGCGCAGCGCGATGCTGGCCCACGAACGCACGCTGGCCGCCTGGATCGGGCAGGCCGGGCCGGAGCGCCAGGCGAGCGCGCGCAACCTCGCCCACTACCTGGCACTGCGCGCCACCGACGTGCGCGATCTGCAGGAGCGCCTGGCGCGCCTGGGCCTGTCGTCGCTGGGGCGTGGCGAGAGCCACGTGCTGGCCAACCTCGACAAGGTGCTCGGCCTGCTGCATGTGCTGACCGGCCGCCCCTGGGAGGCGCAGGCCGACGCGGAACCGGCCGGCTTCGGCAGCGGCCCCGAGCGCCTGGCGCAGCATGCGACGGCGCTGTTCGGCCCGCAGCCGGCCGAGCGCCGTGTGCGCATCATGGTCACGCTGCCGGGCAGTGCCGCGCAGGACGCCGCGCTGGTCGGCGCGCTGGTCCATGCCGGCATGGACGTGGCCCGCATCAACTGCGCACACGACGACGCGCCCACCTGGACGGCGCTGGCCTCGCACGTGCGCCGCGCCGCGGCGGCCAGCGGGCGGCAGGTCAAGGTGCTGATGGACCTGGCCGGGCCGAAGATCCGCACCGGGCCGATCGCCGCCGGGCCCGCCGTGCTGAAGATCAAGCCAGGCCGTGACGACTACGGGCAGGTGAGCACGCCGGCACTGGTCGGCCTGCGCGCGGCCGGCAGCACGGAGCCGATCTTCGGTGCCACGTCGACGATCGAGGTCGAGCCGGGCTGGCTGGCGCAACTGCGCCCCGGCGACCGCATCGAGTTCGTCGATGCCCGTGCCGCCACACGGCGCATGACGGTGATCGACGAGCGCCCCGGCGGCGTGCTGCTCGAGTGCCGCCAGACCGCCTACCTGACGCCGGAGACCTGGCTGCGCCTGCGCGAGCGCGACGTGCGCCAGCCGGACACGCCGGTGCACGGCCTGCCCGCGGCCACCGGGCGCATCCGCCTGTTCCGCGGCGACACGCTGCGCCTGACGCCCGACGGCCTCGGCCAGGCAGCCAGCCACGGCGAGCCCGATCGTCGCGTCTCGCCGGCCACGGTGTCGTGTTCGCTGCCCGAGGTGCTGGAGCAGGTTCGCAAGGGCGAGCGGATCTGGTTCGACGACGGCCGCATCGGCGGCGTGATCCGGCGCGTCGCCGCGCGCGGTGTCGACGTCGAGATCACCGAGGTGGCCGACGAGGGCCAGGACCTCGCCGCCGACAAGGGCATCAACCTCCCCGACAGCACGCTGGAGCTGCCCGCGCTGACGCCGAAGGACCTGGCCGACCTGGACGTGGTGGCGCGCCATGCCGACATCGTCGGGCTGTCGTTCGCGCAGACCGCGCAGGACGTCCAGGCCCTGCGCCGCGAGCTCGACGCACGCGGCGGCGAGGCGCTCGGCCTGCTGCTGAAGATCGAGACGCGGCACGGCTTCGAGCACCTGCCGGAGCTGCTCTTCGCGGCGCTCGGTGCCAACGCCGCCGGCGTGATGATCGCGCGCGGCGATCTGGCGGTGGAATGCGGCTTCGAGCGCATGGCCGAGGTGCAGGAGGAGATCCTGTGGGCCTGCGAGGCCGCGCACCTGCCGGTGGTGTGGGCGACGCAGGTGCTGGAGTCGCTGGCCAAGAGGGGCCTGCCCTCGCGTGCCGAGATCACCGATGCAGCGATGGGTGAACGCGCCGAGTGCGTGATGCTCAACAAGGGGCCGCACATCCTCGCCGCGGTGCGCACGCTCGACGACGTGCTGCGCCGCATGCAGGGGCACCAGGCGAAGAAGCGCCCGCTGCTGCGTGCCCTCAAGTCCTGGAACCTTGCCGAACATCGCTGACGCGGCGGCTGCGCCAGGAGCCGCCGAGCGCATGCCGGCCGGCTTCCACCGGCTGATCGCCGCGCAGTTCTTCTCCGCGCTGGCCGACAACGCGCTGCTCATCGTCACGATGGCGCTGCTGCAGCAGCGCGGCCTGCCGGCCTGGTGGGCGCCACTTCTGAAGTTCGGCTTCACGCTGTCCTACGTGGTCCTCGCGCCGGTGGTCGGCCCGCTGGCCGACGCCTTCCCCAAGGCGCGGCTGATGGCCTGGATGAACGGCGTCAAGGTGCTGGGTGTGCTGGCGCTGCTGGGCGGGGCCAACCCGATCGCCGCCTTCGTGATCGTCGGCTTCGGTGCCGCCGCGTATGCGCCGGCCAAGTACGGCCTGGTCACCGAACTGGTGGCGTCGCGCCAGCTCGTCGCGGCCAATGGCTGGCTGGAGGTGACGGTGGTCTGCGCCGTGCTGCTCGGCACGGTGTTCGGCGGCGTGCTGGTCAGCCCGGCGCTGGCGCCGCTGTGGCAGCACCGGCTGGACGCCCTGCACCTGCTGCTGGCGGTCTATGCGCTGGCGGCGCTGCTCAACCTCGGCATCCCGGACAGCGGCGCTCGCTACGAGGCGCGCTCCATCCATCCGCTGGCGCTGCTGCGCGATTTCCGCGAGGCCAACGCGACGCTGTGGCGCGATGCGCTGGGCGGCCTGTCGCTGGCCGCCACCACGCTGTTCTGGGGTGCCGGCGCGACGCTGCAGTTCATCGTGCTGCGCTGGGCGCAGGAGCATCTCGGCCTGCCGCTGCACCAGGCCAGCTACCTGCAGGCGGCGGTGGCAGTCGGCGTGGTGGCCGGCGCGGCGGCGGCCGGGCGCTTCGTCGCGCTGGGCGACGCACGCCGCATGCTGGGCTTCGGCGTCGCGCTGGGCCTGATGTTGCCGCTGGTGGCGAGCGTTCGCAGCCTGTGGCTGGCGGTGCCGATGCTGGTGATCGCCGGCGCCGTCGGCGGGCTGATGGTGGTGCCGCTGAACGCGCTGCTGCAGCATCGTGGCTGCGTGCTGCTGACCGCTGGCCGCTCGATCGCCGTGCAGGGCTTCAACGAGAACGCCAGCATCCTGGCGATGCTGGCGCTCTACGCCGCGCTGGTCGCCATCGACCTGCCGATCGTGCCGCTGATGTGCGGCTTCGGCCTGGCCATCGCGCTGGCGATCGGCGTGCTGATGCGCCGGGCGCGGTGTGCGCGGAGTTGATTCGCTCGGAGTTGCGTTCAGAGGCCAAAGAACGGACTTTGTCGGCAGCAGCCGTCTCCGGCCCTGAGTGGAAGTTCGACGTCTGCTGAGCGGGTTGAGGTCGGCGCGGCAAAGGCGCGTGCGGACAGGCTTACGCGCTTCGCTTCGGCGGTCGCCCCTGCGGGCCGACTCCCTTGCGCTGCTCGTTCTTGCAGCAGGCCGCCCAACTCGCTGCGCTCACTTCGTTCGCTTCGCTCAAACAGACGGCGGCAAGTCAGTCTACGAAGCGCGCTGCCGCGCGCCTGCCGCAAGCCCTGCGCTGCT